>NZ_JBHZDA010000033.1:45744-64406 GCF_042755665.1 Streptomyces sp. NPDC059142 | reverse complement strand
TTCGGTTCTGGCTTTCTCACCGTTTACTTGTGGCCCCCCCCAGGTCCCCGTTCCCCCCGTTCACGGCCCCGCGGCCCCTTTCACAGCAGCGAGGTGACGGTGCCGGCGCCGACCGTCCGGCCGCCCTCGCGGATCGCGAAGCCGAGTCCCGGCTCCAGCGGGATGTCACGGCCCAGCTCCACGGTCAGGGTGACCGTGTCCCCGGGGCGCGCCACGCCCGTCGCGCCGAGGTCGATGTCGCCGACGACGTCCGCGGTGCGGATGTAGAACTGCGGGCGGTAGCCGCTGCCGACCGGTGTGGTCCTGCCGCCTTCCTTGGCGGACAGGACGTACACCTGTGCGGTGAAGCGCCGGCGGGGGACGACGCTGTCCGGCGCCGTGACGACATGGCCGCGCCGGACCGCGTCGCGCGCCATGCCGCGCAGCAGCAGCGCGACGTTGTCTCCGGCCTCGGCGGACTCCATCGGCTTGCCGAAGGTCTCCAGGCCGGTGACGGTGGTGGTCTGCGGTCCCGTGTCGGCGCCCAGCACCTCCACCCGGTCCCCGACGCGCACCGTGCCGCGCTCGACGGCGCCGGTGACGACCGTGCCGCGCCCGGTGATGGTGAGGACGTTCTCCACCGGGAGCAGGAACGGCGCGTCCGTGTACCTGACCGGCATCGGCACATAGGTGTCGACCGCGTCGAGCAGCGCCTCCACGGCGGCGGTCCACCGTGGCTCGCCCGCCAGCGCGCCGGTCGCGGAGACCCGTACGACGGGCGCGGCGTCGCCGCCGTAGCCGTTGTCGGTGAGCAGTTCGCGGACCTCCAGCTCGACCAGGTCGGTCAGTTCGTCGTCCCCCAGGTCCGCCTTGGTGAGGGCGACGACGATGTGGTTGACGCCGACCTGGCGGGCGAGCAGGACGTGTTCGGCGGTCTGCGGCATGATCCCTTCGAGCGCGGAGACGACGAGGATCGCCCCGTCGAGCTGGGCCGCGCCGGTGACCATGTTCTTGATGTAGTCGGCGTGGCCGGGCATGTCGACATGCGCGTAGTGCCGGGTGTCGGTCTCGTACTCGACGTGCGCGATGTTGATGGTGATCCCCCGGGCGGCCTCCTCGGGGGCCCGGTCGATCCGGTCGAAGGGCACGAAGGTGCCGGTCCCCCGGTCGCTGAGGACCTTGGTGATGGCGGCGGTCAGGGTGGTCTTGCCGTGGTCGACGTGGCCCATGGTGCCGATGTTGACGTGCGGCTTGGTGCGCACGTATGCCGTCTTGGGCATGGTTCCTGCCTGGTTTTCGAAGCGTGAGCGGGACCCCTGGGCCTTGCCGACCCTCCCCCTGTGGGGTCCGCCGGACGTTCCGGGAAGGGTCAGCTTCGGGCGCCGCCGAGGGGCGCCGCGGCCGCTGCTGCTGCGAGCGGTGCCGCTGTCGGATGCGCGGCAGCCTTCGGCGCGTCCGCGACTGCGGACGGCGCTGCGAGGAAGGCGTACCGGAACATGGGGCTGATCCTGTCCCATGGCGGGCGCCGCGTCGAATGGTTTTCCGCGGCCCGGCAGTTGGCGTCCGGGGCGGGCGGGCGGCCCGGTGGCGGACAGGGTGCGGGTGGGGCGGCGTGCGGCGTGCGGTACGACGTGCGCCACACTTTACGTCGCGCTTCCCTCGGGTCGGCTAGTCTCCCCGGATGCTCGACACCGTCCCCCGGTCCTCCCCGGACCAAGGCCCTGTTGTCGCTGACCACCGTTCCGGAGCGCTGCTCTCGCCCTGGTTCCGTTTCGCCGTGCTGGTCGTCGTGCTGGGCACTGCGGCCACCGTGGTGGTGCTGTACGAGCCGCAGCGGCTGCTCGCGGACGGCTGGCCGGCCCAGCTCGGCGGGGGCCCGGCCGTGGCGCTGTTCGCCGTGGCGTACGGGCTGTGTGCCACCGCGTTCGTCCCGCGTCCGCTGCTCAATCTCGCGGCCGGCGCGCTCTTCGGCTCGGTGTTCGGGCTGGCGGCGGCGCTCGGCGGGACGGTGCTGGCGGCCGGGGCGTCGTTCGCGCTCGGCCGGTGTCTGGGCCAGCAGGCGCTGCGGCCCCTGCTGCGGGGCCGCTGGCTGAAGGCGGCGGACGGCCAGCTCAGCGGCCACGGTTTCCGGTCGATGCTGGCGATCCGGCTCTTCCCCGGGGTGCCGTTCGCCGCGGCGAACTACTGCGCCGCTGTCTCCCGGATGCGGGCGGCGCCGTTCCTGCTGGCGACGGCGGTGGGGTCGGTGCCGAACACCGCGGCGTACGTGATCGCGGGCAGCCGGGCGGACTCCCCGACGTCCCCGGCGTTCCTGGTGGCGACGGGGTTCATCGTGGTCACGGCGGTGGCGGCGGGGGTCCTCGCCTGGCGGAAGCGGCACCGTCTCCCGGGGCGCCGCCCGTAGGACGTCAGGGGCCGAGGTGCGCCGTGCCCTCCGCGAGTCCGAGGTCGCCGCCGGGCGGCGGGGCCGAGAACCGTGCCACGTCCGCCTCCGTGACCTGCGCCAGCTCCTTCGGGGACCAGCGCGGGGCGCGGTCCTTGTCGATCACCCGGGCGCGGATCCCCTCGACCAGGTCGGGGTGGGCGAGCGCGGCGCACGAGGCGCGGTAGGCGCGGTCGAGCACCTCCTCCAGGGTGCTGGGCGGCCCGTCCGCGCGCATCGCGGCGAGGGTGGCCTTCAGGGCCGTCGGTGAGCGGGAGAGCAGGGTCTGCGCGGTGTCCTTCGCGGCGGGCAGTCCGCTGTCCAGCAGCCGGTCGACGATCTCCGTCACCGAGTCGGCGGCGTAGCAGGCGTCGATCCACGGGCGGTCCTCGGCGAGCCGTCCCCCGGGGGGTGTGGCCGCGTACCGCAGGACCGTCTCCGTCACGTCCGCCGCGTCCCGCACCCCGGGGGCGGCCAGCGCCTCACTGAGCGCGGTCAGCCGCCCGGCGGGGACGAAGTGGTCGGCGAGTCCGCACAGCAGCGCGTCCGCCGGGCCCACGGTGTTCCCGGTGAGGGCGAGGTGGGTGCCGAGTGCGCCGGGCGCGCGGGCCAGCAGATAGGTGCCGCCGACGTCGGGGACGAGGCCGATGGCGGTCTCGGGCATGGCGAGGGCGGACCGCTCGGTGACGATCCGCACCCCCGCGTGGCCGGAGAGGCCGACGCCGCCGCCCATCACGATGCCGTCCATCAGCGCGACGAAGGGCTTGGAGAAGCGGGCGATCCGGGCGTTGAGCCGGTACTCGTCGCGCCAGAAGGCGGGCGAGGCGCTGCCTCCGGTACGGGCGTCCTCGTGGATGGCGCGGATGTCGCCGCCCGCGCAGAGCCCGCGCTCCCCCGCGCCGGAGAGGATCACGGCGGTGACGTCCGGGTCCCGTTCCCACCGGTCCAGTGCGGCGGCGACGGTCACCACCATCGGGTGGGTGAGGGCGTTGAGGGCGCGCGGGCGGTTCAGCGTGATACGGGCCGTACCGCCCGCCCGGCCGAGCAGCACGGGTTCGTCGTCGTGGACCATGCCGTCCAGTATCGGGTACGGCGCGGGCGTTCCCTCGGGACGGTCCCGGTGGACCCGGCGGGCGGGGTCACGGGAGGTCGAGCGCCGCGATGATCCGTTCGGCGGCGAGCGTCGCGGTGAGCGTGCCCTCCCGTACCTCCCGTTCCAGCGCGGGCGCCACCTCCCGTACCCCCGGGTGCTCGCGGAGCCGGTCCAGGAGGTGGTCACGGACCATCGCCCAGGCCCAGTCGACCTGTTGGTCGCTGCGCTTGCGCGCGAGACGGCCGTCGGCCTCCAGGACCCGGCGGTGCTGTTCGAGCCGTTCCCACACCGTGTCGAGCCCGGTCCCCTCGCGGGCGCTGCAACTGAGCACCGGGGGTGTCCAGGCCGCGTCGACCGGGTGCATCAGCCGCAGCGCGCCCGCGAGTTCGCGGGCGGCGGAGCGGGCGTCGCGTTCGTGCGGGCCGTCGGCCTTGTTGACGGTGATGACGTCGGCCAGTTCCAGGACGCCCTTCTTGATGCCCTGGAGCTGGTCGCCGGTGCGCGCGAGGGTGAGCAGCAGGAAGGAGTCGACCATGTTGGCGACGGCGGTCTCCGACTGCCCCACGCCCACGGTCTCGACGAGCACGACGTCGTACCCGGCGGCCTCCATCACGATGACGGTCTCGCGGGTGGCCTTGGCGACGCCGCCGAGCGTGCCCGCGGTGGGCGAGGGGCGCACGAAGGCGGCCGGGTCCACGGCGAGCCGCTCCATCCGGGTCTTGTCGCCCAGGATGGAGCCGCCGGTCCGGCTGGAGGACGGGTCGACGGCGAGGACGGCGACCCGGTGGCCGAGGCCGGTGAGCAGGGTGCCGAGCGCGTCGATGAAGGTCGACTTGCCGACCCCGGGCACGCCGCTGATGCCGATGCGGCGGGCCCGTCCCGAGTGCGGCAGCAGCTCGGTCAGCAGCCGCTGGGCGAGGGCGCGGTGGTCGGTCCTGGTGGACTCCACCAGGGTGATGGCGCGGGCGATGTGCGAACGGGAGCCGTCCAGCACGCCCTTGGCGTAGGTGTCGATGTCGATCCGGGGCGCCACGCGCTCACCGCTCGTCGGCGGTGGGCCCGGACACGGCGGCCCCGTCGACGGGCTCCGCCCCCGGGCCGTCGTGGCCGAGCGAGGCCGCCAGCGAGACCAGCAGCTCGTGCGCGGCGTCGGGGATCACCGTGCCCGGCGGGAAGACCGCGGCGGCGCCCGCCCGGCGCAGCTCCTCGATGTCCTGGGGCGGGATGACCCCACCGACGACGATCATGATGTCCTCCCGGCCCTCGGCGGCCAGTTCCTCGCGCAGCGCCGGGACGAGGGTGAGGTGCCCGGCGGCCAGCGAGGAGACGCCGACGATGTGCGCGTCGGCCTCGACCGCCTGCCGGGCCACCTCGCCCGGCGTCTGGAACAGCGGGCCGACGTCCACGTCGAAGCCCAGGTCGGCGAAGGCGGTCGCGATCACCTTCTGACCGCGGTCATGGCCGTCCTGGCCCATCTTGGCCACCAGGATGCGGGGGCGGCGCCCCTCCGCCTGTTCGAAGTCCTCGACGGCGGCGCGGGTGCGCTCGACGGCCGGGGAGCTGCCTGCCTCGTTGCGGTACACACCGGCGATGGTACGGATCTGGCCCGAGTGGCGCCCGTACACCTTCTCCAGGGCGTCGGAGATCTCACCGACGGTCGCCTTGGCGCGGGCGGCGTCCACCGCGAGGGCGAGCAGGTTGCCGTCGAGCCCGGGGCCGGGGCCGGCCCCGGCGGCGGCGGTGAGGGCGCGCAGCGCGTCCTGGCAGGCGGACTCGGAGCGCTCGGCGCGCAGCCGGCGCAGCTTCTCGATCTGCTGGGCGCGTACGGAGGAGTTGTCGACCTTGAGGACGTCGATCTTCTCGTCGGTCTCGACGCGGTACTTGTTGACGCCGATGACGGGCTGGCGCCCGGAGTCGATCCGCGCCTGGGTGCGCGCCGCGGCCTCCTCCACCCGGAGCTTGGGGATGCCCGCGTCGATGGCCTGCGCCATGCCGCCGGCCGCCTCGACCTCCTCGATGTGCTGCCAGGCGCGGCGTGCGAGGTCGTAGGTGAGCTTCTCGACGTACGCGCTGCCGCCCCACGGGTCGGTGACGCGGCAGGTGCCGGACTCCTGCTGGATGAGGAGCTGGGTGTTGCGGGCGATACGGGCGGAGAAGTCGGTGGGCAGGGCCAGCGCCTCGTCCAGCGCGTTGGTGTGCAGCGACTGGGTGTGGCCCTGGGTGGCGGCCATCGCCTCGACGCAGGTGCGGGTGACGTTGTTGAAGACGTCCTGCGCGGTGAGCGACCAGCCGGAGGTCTGCGAATGGGTGCGCAGGGAGAGCGACTTGGCGTTCTGCGGGTCGAACTTCTTGACCAGCTTGGCCCACAGGAGCCGGGCCGCCCGCAACTTGGCGATCTCCATGAAGAAGTTCATGCCGATGGCCCAGAAGAAGGAGAGCCGGGGCGCGAACGCGTCCACGTCGAGTCCGGCGCCGAGTCCGGCGCGCAGGTACTCCACCCCGTCCGCGAGGGTGTAGGCCAGCTCCAGGTCGGCCGTCGCACCGGCTTCCTGGATGTGGTAGCCGGAGATGGAGATGGAGTTGTAGCGCGGCATCTTCCGCGAGGTGTACGCGAAGATGTCGGAGATGATCCGCATCGAGGGTTTCGGCGGATAGATGTAGGTGTTGCGGACCATGAACTCCTTGAGGATGTCGTTCTGGATGGTCCCGGCCAGCTTCTCGGGCGGTACGCCCTGCTCCTCGGCGGCGACGATGTACAGGGCCAGTACGGGCAGTACGGCGCCGTTCATCGTCATCGACACGCTCATCCGGTCGAGCGGGATGCCGTCGAAGAGCCGGCGCATGTCGTAGATCGAGTCGATGGCGACCCCGGCCATGCCGACGTCGCCGGTGACCCGGGGGTGGTCGCTGTCGTAGCCGCGGTGGGTCGGCAGGTCGAAGGCGACCGAGAGGCCCTTCTGCCCGGCGGCGAGGTTGCGCCGGTAGAAGGCGTTGGACTCCTCGGCGGTGGAAAACCCGGCGTACTGCCGGATGGTCCAGGGCTGGTTGACGTACATCGTCGGGTACGGGCCGCGCAGATACGGCGCGATCCCCGGGTACGTGCCGAGGAAGTCGAGCCCGGTCAGGTCCTCGGCCGTGTAGAGCGGTTTGACGGCGATGCCCTCCGGGGTGTCCCAGCGCAGGTCGTCGTCGCTCTTCCCGGTCTGTTCCTTGACGGCGGTGCGCCACCGGTCCGCGGTGGCACCGGTGCTGTCGCCGGGTCCCAGCTCGATCCCGGAGAAGTCGGGGATCCCCATCACGCCACTCCCAAACGGTCGAGGACCGAGGTGAGTACGGCGATCGCGTCGCCGCCCGCGACGACGAAGTCGTCGACCCCGGCCCGTACAAAGGTCTCACGTTGTTCGCCGGGTCGCCCGGCGAGGAACACCCTTTGCGCGCCCGCCGACTTGAGCGCCTCGGCGACGGGTGCGGCGCTCTCGGCGTAGAGCGCGTCGCTGGAGCAGATGCAGGCGATGCCCGCCCCGCTGCGGGTGAAGGCGTCGGCGGCGGTCGCCGCGGCGCTCGCGTCGGCGGGCACCGTGTCCTGGACGGGTTCGATGCCGCCCGCCTGGAAGAGGCTGGTGGCGAAGGTGGCGCGGGCGGTGTGCGCGGCGGCGGGGCCGAGCGCGGCGAGGAAGACACGGGGCCGGGCACCGGTGGCGGCGAGGTGGGCGTCGGAGCGGGCCCGCAACTCCTCGTACGCCTCGTCGCGGTGGACGACGGGCAGTCCGCCGGTGGGCGGCGCGGGCGGCGCCTCGCGCTCCACCGGGTCCTGGGAGAGCTGCGGGAACTCGCTGACGCCGGTGATGGGTTCGCGCCGCCGGGCGAGCCTCGTGGACCGCTCGGCCCAGGTGGCGGCGAGCCGTTCGCCGACGAGCCCGGAGCGCAGGGCGGCGCGCTGGCCGCCGGCCCGTTCGATCTCCTGGAACCAGGCCCAGGCGGCGTGGGCGAGTTCGTCGGTCAGCCGTTCGACGTACCAGGAGCCGCCCGCCGGGTCGATGACGCGGCCGAGGTGCGACTCCTCCACGAGGATCGTCGAGGTGTTGCGGGCGATCCGCCGGGCGAAGGCGTCGGGGAGCCCGAGGGCGTGGTCGAAGGGCAGTACGGTCACGGAGTCGGCGCCGCCCACCCCGGCCGCGAGGGCGGCGACCGTGGTGCGCAGCATGTTCACCCAGGGGTCGCGACGCGTCATCATCACCGCCGAGGTGACGGCGTGCTGACGCTGCGCCGAGGCGGCGGGACCGGCGCCGCTGACCTCCGCGACCCGGGCCCACAGCCGCCGGGCGGCGCGGAGTTTGGCGATGGTCAGGAACTGGTCGGCGGTGGCCGCGTACCGGAATTCGAGCTGTCGGCAGGCGGCGTCCACGGAGAGCCCGCCCGCGGTGAGGTCGCGCAGCCAGCCGACGCCGGTGGCGAGCGAACAGCCCAGCTCCTGCGCGTCGGAGGCACCGGCCTCGTGGTACGGCAGGGCGTCCACGGCGATGGCGCGCAGGCCCGGGTAGTCGCGGTCGCAGAGCGCGGCGAGCGCGACGGCCTCGGCCGTACGGTCCGTCACCTCCCGTCCGGTACGGGCGAACCGGCCGACGGGGTCGGCGCCGAGGGTGCCGCGCGCCGCCTCGCGGGCCACTCCTCGCTCGTCGTAGACGCTCAGCAACGCCTGGGCGGCGGCGGTGAACTCGTCGCCCGCGTCGAGCGCGACGGGCGCCAGGTCGAGATAGACACCGTCGAGCGCGGCGCCCAGCGCGGGCACGGGCACCCCGTCCTCGCCGACGGCGAGCCACAGGGAGGTGACCCCGTTCTCCAGGTCGGAGAGGACCGCCTCGTTGGTCGCGGCCGGGTCGGGGCGTGTGTGCCGCTGGCGTACGTCCCAGCCGGCGACGGCCCCGCCGATCGGCCTGCCGCCACGGGTGAACGGCGCGAAGCCGGGGAAGCCGCCGGCGGCTCCGGCGGGGGCGTCGTCCGCCGTGTAGAGCGGACGGGTGGACAACCCGTCCTGGAGCGGGGTGGAGAGCGCCTCCTCGGCCGCTGTCCCCGCGACGTCGCGGCCCGACTTGCGCAGCACACCTGACACCAGGTCCTGCCACTGCTCGCGGGTCGCGTCGGGGAACTCGGCTGCCAGGGAGAGCCCGTCGTCATTGAGGACCGTCATGGCGTGATCGTAGGACAGCGCTCTCACCGCGCAGCAGGGCGCGCGACTGTGAGGTTGCCCTCCCCCTGTTTTCACCGGTGTGGGGGTTTCCCGGGACGGCACGCGCTATCAGAGGCGGCGCGTGGAGCGGGCGCGCGCCGCGCGGCGGACCCCGGGGCGTCAGATCCTTGCCGCTGTCCGTTCACCCGCAGGCGCTACGCTGCCCACGCCCGGGACGATGAGATCGCCATAGTTTGTACCTGAACGGGGTCGTTCGACGTGCCATGAATCCACCTCCACGGCGCCCCGCCGAGGAGGAGCCGGCACGCACAGGCCCTCCCTCTCTCCTCCGTATGGGCGACTCCACGTCCGTCCCGTCAGCCCGCACCGTCCGCCCCGCGACCCCCGCCCGTCCCCTGCCGCACACCGCCGCTCATCGCGCCGCCCTCGCGCCGGCCGGTGCCTGATCATCTTTTGGATGGCGTCGTACTCCCATGTCTTGGTTCGAATCATTCATCCTGGGGCTCGTCCAGGGGCTGACCGAGTTCCTGCCCATCTCGTCCAGCGCGCACCTGCGGCTGACCGCCGTGTTCGCGGGCTGGCACGATCCGGGCGCGGCGTTCACCGCGATCACCCAGATCGGTACGGAAGCGGCCGTGCTGATCTATTTCCGGAAGGACATCGCCCGCATCCTCTCGGCGTGGTTCCGCTCGCTGACGGACAAGACGATGCGTGCCGACCACGACGCCCAGATGGGGTGGCTGGTCATCGTCGGCTCGATCCCGATCGGGGTCCTCGGGGTCACGCTCAAGGACCAGATCAACGGCCCGTTCCGGGATCTGCGGCTGATCGCGGTCACGCTGATCGTGATGGGCATCGTCCTCGGCATCGCCGACCGGCTGGCGGCCCGTGACGAGACGGGCGGCAAGCACCGCGCGATCAAGGAGCGCAAGTCGCTCAAGGACCTGAGCGTCAGGGACGGCCTGATCTTCGGCTTCTGCCAGGCGATGGCGCTGGTGCCGGGCGTCTCCCGCTCGGGCGCGACCATCAGCGGCGGTCTGCTGATGGGGTACACCCGCGAGGCGGCGGCGCGCTACTCCTTCCTGCTCGCGATCCCCGCCGTGCTGGCGTCGGGCGCGTACGAGCTGAAGGACGCGGGCGAGGGGCATGTCTCCTGGGGGCCGACGATCTTCGCCACCTTTGTCGCCTTCGCCGTGGGTTACGCCGTTATCGCATGGTTCATGAAGTTCATCACCACCAAGAGCTTCATGCCCTTCGTGATCTACCGGATCCTGCTGGGCATCGCGATCTTCGTCCTGGTGGGCACGGACACCCTGAGCCCGCACGCGGGCGAGTCGGCGGGCTGACCGCGCGCACATCCCGGCGCCCGGCGGGGAAACCGGGCGGCCGGCGGATCAGGGTCTGCGGATCAGGGCCGTCGGATCAGGGGAAGAGCACGATCCCGACCGCGATCACCAGGACGACCACGGCCACGATGGCGACGATGCTCCAGGTGCCGGTGTGCACCAGGGGCCGCTTCGGGCCCCCGCCGCGCGGCCGGTCCTCCGGCAGCTTCGGGTGGAGCGGCCGGTCGCTCGCGTAGAACTCCGCTTCGGTCTTCATCCGAACCTCCTCACAGAGGTCACATCTCAATGGTCATATACCCATAAAGACATCACATGCACATAAAACGACGTCCGGATGTGTAAGGGGTTGCCTACCACGAGTGTGAGCAAGGACGCTCCCGGAACGGCACTGTGCGCCCCCTGGATGCCCCTACGCTTGGGCCATGTCCTCTTCTTCCGCATCCGCAGTCCCGGCCTCCGGCGCCGTCGCGGCCAATGAGCGGATCCGCGCCCTCGTCGACGCGGCCGATGGAACGTGGCCCTCGGAGGCGTACGAAGTCCTCCTGCTGGAGTGGGCCGCGGCCCTGCACGACGAGATCGACCAGGCCGCCTAGCACGCTCGGCGCCTCCGGTCGGCATCCGTCCGCCGCCGCACCGCACAGCCCCCGGACCATCCGGGGGCTTTTCCTTTCGCTCCCGCTGTGCGCGCCTCTTGGCCTGCGGCGTTCCCTGCCGGAGACTGAACCGATGACACAGCGTGTGGACCTCGCGACCGTGATGGACCGGCTCGCCATCGATGAGGTGATCACCGGCTACGCGGTCGCCGTGGACGAGGCGGACTGGCCGGGGTTCCGGTCGCTGTTCGCCCCGGACGGCCGCGCCGACTACACCGCGGCGGGCGGGATCGAAGGACCGGCGGCCGAGATCGCGGACTGGCTGGCCGGCACACTGCGGCCCTATCCGGTACGCCAGCACCTGATCGTCAACCGGCGGCTGCGCCTCCAGGACCTGGGCGGTTACACCGCCGACCGCGCCGAGGTGCGCGCCGACTACCTCACCCCGCTGCGCCACACCTCCGGCGCGGACCTGCTGCGCGGCGGCACCCTCACGTTCGGGCTGCTCCGCGACGACACGCGGTGGTGGCTGCGTACGGTCACGGTCCACGAGAAGTGGCGGCGCGGCGCGGACCCCGCCACCCCCTGATCCCGCTTCGCCGCCGCTGCGCGGGGAAGGGTCCCCGGGACGGACTCGGCGAGGAGGCACGGTGACGGGGACCACGGTCGGCCGGCGGGAGCGAGCGCGCCACACCCCCGGCCCGGCGTCGCCGTGGTGGCGCGGGGCGGCGGCGGTGGCGGCGGGCGCGCTCTCCGCGCTCGCGTTCCCCGCGCCGTCGCTGTGGTGGCTCGCGTATGTCGCGCTGGTGCCCTGGATGCTGCTGATACGGAGCGCCCCCACGCCCCGCAGGGCCGCGCTCGACGGCTGGCTGGGCGGGCTCGGGTTCATGGTGGCCGTGCACCACTGGCTGATGCCGAGTCTGCATGTCTTCATCGTGCTGCTGGCGGGGCTGCTCGGGCTGCTCTGGGCGCCCTGGGGGTGGCTGGTGCGCTCCGCACTGGGCGACGCCGCGCCCTCCGCGGGGCGCGCGGCCGGGGCGCTCGCCGTGGTGCCCTCGGGGTGGCTGGTGATCGAGCTGGTCCGGTCCTGGGAGGGGCTGGGCGGGCCCTGGGGACTGCTCGGCGCCAGTCAGTGGGAGGTCTCCCCCGCCCTGCGGCTCGCCTCGGTGGGCGGGGTGTGGCTGGTGAGCCTGCTGGTGGTCGCGGTCAACACCGCGCTGACGCTGCTGATCGCGGTGGCCGCCGCGCGGATCACCGCGGTGGTCGCCCTGGCGGTGTGCGGGCTCGCCGTCGGGTCGGTGGCGGCGTGGGCTCCCCGTACCGAACCCGCGGGCCACACCCGGATCGCGGTCGTCCAGCCGGGCGTCATCGGCGGTGCGGACTCCGTCGAACGGCGCTTCGCGCGCGGCGAGGCCCTGACCCGCACGCTGGCCGGGCAGGGCGTCGCCCTGGTGGTGTGGGGCGAGAGCAGCGTCGGGGCGGATCTGGCGGGGCGCCCCGATCTCGCGGGCCGGCTCGCCGAGCTGTCCCGTACGGTCGGGGCGGAGATCCTGGTCAACGTGGACGCGCGCAGCACGGACGCCTCGGGCCGTACGGGCATCTTCAAGCGGAGCGTCCTCGTCGGACCCGACGGGCCGACCGGTGATACGTACGACAAGATGCGTCTGGTCCCGTTCGGGGAGTACATACCGGCGCGCGCCGCTCTCGGCTGGGCGACCTCGGTGGGCAGGGCGGCGGGCGAGGACCGGGTGCGCGGCACCCGTCAGACGGTGATGACGGCGCCGGGTCCGGAGGGGGAGCTGCGCTTCGGACCGCTGATCTGCTTCGAGACGGCCTTCCCCGATCTGAGCCGGCGGCTGGTCGCGTCGGGCGCGCGGGTGCTGGTCGCGCAGTCGTCCACCTCGTCGTTCCAGGGGAGCTGGGCGCCCGGACAGCACGCGTCGCTGGCGGCGCTGCGGGCGGCGGAGAACGGCCGCCCGATGGTCCACGCCACGCTCACCGGGGTCAGCGCGGTCTTCGGCCCGGACGGGCGGCGGGTCGGGGGCACCCTCGGTACGGACCGCTCCACCGCCGCCGTCTTCGACGTACCGCTGGCGACGGGCACGACCCCGTACGCCAGGCTGGGCGACTGGGCGGTGTACGCGGCGCTCGCCGTGCTGGCGCTCGCGCTCGCGGTGGAGGGCGTACGGTCGCTCAGGCCGCCTGGTCCAGGGCCGCGCGTACCACCCGTTCGCACAGCTCGTGCGTCCGCAGAGCGTCCTGTGCGCTGAGCCGGGTGGACGCCCGTACGGCGTCCAGGAAGCTCAGCACGCACTGCTCGATGCCGCGCTGACGGGCGACGGGCACCCAGTCGCCGCGCCGCCGTATGCTCGGCTGCCCCTTGTGGTCGATCACCGTCGCGAGATCGTGGACGGCCCGCTTGGTGTCCTGCCCCGACACTTCGAGGATCTCCTCGGTGGAGCCGTTCAGCCGGTTCATCATGCCGATCGCGGTGAAGCCGTCGCCGGAGAGCTGGAGGACGACATGGTGCAGCAGGCCGTCCCTGACCCTCGTCCGCACGTCGGTGTGCTCTACGGGGCCCGGCAGCAGGAAGCGCAGGGTGTCGGCGACATGGATGAAGTCGTCCAGGACGAAGGTGCGCGGGTCCTCCGGGAGCCCGACCCGGTTCTTCTGGAGCAGGATCAGCTCGCGCGGGTGCTCCAGGCACTGGGCGTAGCCGGGCGCGAAGCGGCGGTTGAAGCCGACGGCGAGGCTGACGCCGCGCTCCTCGGCCAGCTCCACCAGGCTCCGCGCGTCGGCCAGTTCGTACGCCAGGGGCTTGTCGACGTACGTGGGCACACCCGCCGTCAGCAGCCGCCGGACGATCCCGGCGTGCGCGGCGGTCGGGGCGTGCACGAACGCGGCGTCGAGCCCCTGGGCGAGCAGCGCGTCCAGATCGGTGTGGCACTGCGCGGCGGGGACGCGGAAGGTCTCGGCGGTGCGCGCGAGGGTGGCGGGGGTGCGGGTCTGGAGGTGCGGCTCGACCCCGGGCAGGGTGGTGAGCACCGGCAGATACGCCTTGTGCGCGATGTCGCCGAGCCCGATGCAGCCGACCTTCACGTGGGTCTCCCTGGCGTGGGTGGAGTGCGGTGCTCCACGGTGGGGTTCCGTGCTCCGCGCGGTCCGGGGACGCGGACCGGGCGCGCCCGGTCCATGGGCCGCCCCCGCTGTCCGTGCGTCATCCCCGGTGCTCGTGCGGTGTCCCGGAAGCATACGTGCGCGCCGGAGGGGACCAGTCGGCGATGGAGTCGAAGTTCCGCAGCACGAGCCCGGGGACGAGCCGGGAGACCCCGGCGACGAGATGGTCGCGCAGGGCCGCGGTGACCCTGCCGTCGATGCCCGGCAGTCGGCCCGTACGGTGCGCCCGGCGGACGATCGCGGTGGTCCTCGGCAGCCGGTCCGCGGTGTAGGCGGCGAGGTCGGGACCGCTCCCGGCGGGCGCGCCGGTGCCCGGTCCCGCGTGGTGGGCGAGGACGACGGCGTCCTCGATCGCCTGGTTGCCGCCCTGGGCGAGGGTGGGCTGCATGGCGTGGGCGGCGTCCCCGAGCAGCGCGGCCCGGCCGCGGTGGTAGGCGGGCAGCGGTACGCGCATCTCGTGGACGTCGTGGCGCAGCACGCCCTCGGGTGCGGCGGCCTCGATGATCCGCGGTACGGGGTCGTGCCAGTCGCCGAAGAGCCGGCGCAGCTCGGCCCGTTCGTCGTCGGGGGCGTGGCCGCCGGCGGGCCCCAGGGCCATGGCGTACGCGTACACCCGGCCGTCCTTGAGCGGCTGCGTGCCCCAGAGGCGGCCCCGGCCCCAGGTCTCGTGGGGCGCGAAGGGCGCTCCGGGCGGTGGGACGACCACGCGCCAGGTGGTGTACCCGGCGTACGCGGGCCCGGGGTGGCCGGGGAAGAGCGCCCGGCGCGCGGCGGAGTGGATGCCGTCGGCGGCGACGACGAGTTCGGCCTCCAGGGCGCCCTCCGAAGTGTCCACGACGGCGGTCCTGCGGCCGGGGCGAGGGTCGGAGCGGAGGTCTGAGCCGGGGTCGGCGCCGGGGCCCGAGCCGGGGTCGGCGAGCGTGGCGGCGACCCCCGTTCTGACGACCCCGTCGGGGAGCGCGTCGCCCAGTATCCCGACCAGCGTGGCGCGGTGGAGCAGGACGAGGGGACCGCCGAACCGCTCCGCCGCCGCCTGCCCGTCCATCCGGTTCAGCCAGCGGCCACCGGGGGTACGGAGTCCGCCGGCGCCCTGCCAGGCGGAGAGGTCCCGGACCCGGTCGCCGAGGCCGACGGTGTCGAGCGCGCGTTGCGCGTTGGGCATCAGGCCGATGGCCGCGCCGACCGGGGAGAGCGCGGGGGCCCGCTCCAGGACGGTGACCGCCCAGCCCCGCTGGTGCAGGGCGACGGCGGCGGTCAGTCCGCCGATGCCTCCACCGATGACGACGGCCCTGGACCGGTGCATGGCGTCTCCTCCCCTCGCCGCGCCTTCCCGGCGCGAACTACAGGTGTAGTGACTGACACGGCCAGCGTACTACAGGCGTAGTGAGGGGGATAGATTGGTGCCATGCCCCCACGCACGACACGCCCCACCCGCACGTCGGACACCTCCGACACCTCGCAGACCTCCGACACCTCGCACACCCCCGCCGCTTCGGGCGCCCCGGGCGCCTCGGGCGCCCCGGGTACGGCCCGCGCGGAGCTGATCGCCGACGCCGCCCTCGCCCTGCTCGTCGAGCGCGGGATGCGCGGACTCACCCACCGGGCGGTGGACGAGTGGGCCGGGCTCCCGCAGGGCTCCACCTCGAACCACGCGCGCACCCGGCAGGCGCTGCTTGAGGCGACCGTACGGCGCCACGCGGAGCGCGAGATGCGGGTGCTCACCCCGGACGAGATGCCCGCGGCCATGGGCGGCGCGGCCGGGCCCGTCGACGCGCTGGCACTGGCCCTGCACCGGTATCTGACCCGCCACCCCGATCTGCTCATCGCCCGCTACGAACTGGCGCTGGAGGCCACCCGGCGCCCCGAGTTGCGCGCCTTCTACGACGCGACGGGCGCCCAGTTCCGGGAACCGCTGGTCGCGATGATGGCGGCGGCGGGCTCCGCGGAGCCCGAACGGCACGCGCTCTCGCTGGTGGCGTGGTGCGAGGGGCTGATGTTCGCCTGCGCGGCCGGCTCGTACCACAGCGCCGTGCCCTCCCTGGACGAGCTGCGCCGCGGCTTCGCCGAGCTGCTGCGCGGCATGCTGGGCGACGCGGTACCGTCGGCGGGCACGGCCGCCGGGCCGGGGAACCCCGCCGGATAACAAGTGGCCGCGGTCGGCGGCCGTACGTGAGGATGGCCGCCATGACGACTTCCGAGACCGGCCCCGGCACCGCCTCCCCGGCCCTTCCCGACCGCGCCGCGCCCTCCCCTCTCGGGGGCGAACGCGAAATGCTGGAGGGCTGGCTCGCGTACCACCGCCGGACCCTCGCCATGAAATGCGCCGGACTGACCGGGGAACAGCTCGGGGAGAGGACCGTACCGCCGTCGGACCTCAGCCTGCTCGGTCTCGTCCGGCACATGGCGGAGGTCGAGCACTCCTGGTTCCGCAACCGGCTGCGCGACGAGAAGGCCCCGTCCCTCTACTGCACCGACGCCGACCCGGACGGGGACCTCCACCCCGGCGAGGACGCCACCTGGGACGAGGCGTACGCGACCTGGCAGGCCGAGATCGCCCATGCGCGGGAGGTGGCCGCGCCGCTCCCGCTCGACCATCGCGGCACGGGCGAGCGCAGCCGGGCGACCGGGGAGCCGTTCAACCTCCGCTGGATCTACACGCACATGATCGAGGAGTACGCCCGGCACAACGGCCACGCCGACCTGCTGCGCGAACGCCTGGACGGCACGACGGGCGACTGACCCCCCGCACGGCGCCGCGCCGCCGGTGGCGTCGATCCGTCAACAGGGCCGCGGCCGACCCCCGATCGGCCTCACCCGTACGAGCCATGGCGCGCGCTTCCGCTCGCCAACGGCGTCCCGCGCCCAGCAGAGTTGCGCGCGTGCAGCGAACGAGAAATGTGGCGATGGCCCTGATGGGCGTGGCGGTCACGGCCGTCTCCGGTTGTGTGGCCGTGGAGCCGCGGCCCGCGCAGGAGCTACGGCCCGCGCCCGCGGCGGCGGTCCCGTCACCCGGCCCGGGCGGCGCGGAACCCCAGGCCGTCCAGTCCCCCGGCGACGAGACCCTGGAGCGGATCGCCCCCACCCGGCCCCCGGCGCCGGACGCCTCCGCCGCCTCCGGACCACGGCGCCAGGCTCCCGGCCCCGGCCCCGGCTTCGGGAGCGGCGCCCGGCCGGCGGACGCGGAACGCCCCCCGGCCCCGCCGGACCCCGGCCCGGTACGTCCCCGGGAGCGGGTTCACGAACAGCCGGAGCACCGGCTGCCGGCGTCGCTGCCGTCCGTACCGACCCTCAGCGAGGTCTGTGCCCTGGGCGAGGGGTACGGGCGCTGGCCGGCCGACAGCCCGCAGGCCCGCCTCTGCGGGCGGGCGCGAACCCCCTGACCTCGCCCCCTCATGCCCGCCGCGGCTCACTCCCCCCGTTCGGCGCTCCCCCACGCACCGCTCGCCAGCCGCCGCTCCAGCCGGTCGATGCCCGTCCTGATCCCGTTCCCGTATCCGGCGGCCCCGAGCGCGTCCGCCGCGTCCCGTGCCCGGTCGAGATGGAGCCGCGCCGCCTCCGGCCGCTGGAGTTCGAGGTAGTCGGCCGCGAGGTTGAGATGGAGGGACGGCAGGAACGCGCGGGCGGCGGGCGAGCACTCCCCCGCGCCCGTGTCCTGCCCCTCCACGGCGGTCAGCGCCCGCAGGTCCCACGCCAGTTCGTCCCCCGGATCGTCCTGGGTGTCGGCCATGTAGTGCGCCAGCGTGCAGCGGTCGAACGCCTTCCCCGACTCGCCGATCTCCGCCCACAGCTCGCCGAAGCGATTGCGGGCCTCCTCGCGGTCACCGCCGTGGAGCAGCATGGCCGCCTGCCCGATCCTGGTCAGGACGGTCTCCGCCGACGTCTGCCGCTGCTCCGCCACTGCCGCCTCCGGTTGCCCGTCACCTCACTCCGACGATCCTCACGCTAACCGTCATGACGGACATCCGCTCTCAGCCGAGGTCCGGGATGCGCCAGTCGATGGGCGTGTGGCCCTGCGCGGCGACCGCCTCGTTGATCTGGGTGAACGGACGCGACCCGAAGAACTTCTTCGCCGACAGCGGCGAGGGGTGCGCGCCCTTCACCACCACGTGGCGCTCCTCGTCGATCAGGGGGAGCTTCTTCTGCGCGTAGGCGCCCCACAGCACGAAGACCGCCGGGTCGGGCCGCTCGGCCACGGCGCGGATCACCGCGTCCGTCACCTTCTCCCAGCCCTTGCCCTTGTGGGAGTTGGCCTCGCCCTCGCGGACCGTCAGCACCGCGTTGAGCAGCAGGACCCCCTGCCGGGCCCACGGCATCAGATAGCCGTTGTCCGGCACCGGAAGGCCCAGCTCCTCCTTCATCTCCTTGTAGATGTTGCGCAGGGAGGGAGGCGTCCGCACCCCGGGCCGGACCGAGAAGCACAGGCCGTGCCCCTGCCCCGCGCCGTGGTACGGGTCCTGGCCCAGGACCAGGACCTTCACCTGGTCGTACGGCGTGGCGTCGAGCGCGGCGAAGACCTCCTCGCGCGGCGGGTAGACCGGCCCCTTGGCCCGCTCCTCCTCGACGAAGTCGGTCAGCTCCTTGAAGTAGGGCTTGTCCAGCTCCTCGCCGAGGACGCCACGCCAGGACGCGGGCAGCATGTCGGTGTCGGTCACGTCAACAACCTCCGGTAAGCGATCACTTGTATCCCTGAACCTACCGGTGGCCACTGACAACGGCTCCTGCCAGCGCGTTTCCCCGCTCCGGGCCCCGTGGACGCACCGTCCACGGGGGCCCGGCCCCCGCCCCCCACACCCGGGGTGGGGTATATGCCCCCCGCGCCCCCGAGCGTGAGCCCCGGGTTACACACCCACAGGGCGGGGGTGGT
>NZ_JBHZDA010000033.1:0-45734 GCF_042755665.1 Streptomyces sp. NPDC059142 | reverse complement strand
CCGCCCCGCCCGACCCCCCCCCCCCGCCCCCCCCCCGGCCGCGCTCAGCCGACTCCGGCGTTGAGGAAGATCCCGCCGTCGACCACGAGCGTCTGCCCGGTGATCCAGTCCGACTGGTCGGAGGTGAGGAAGGCCGCGGCGCCGCCGATGTCCTCGGGCACCCCCAGCCGGCCCAGCGGATAGGCGCCGGCGGCCTCGGCCTCCCGGCCCTCGTACAGCGCCTGGGCGAATCTGGTCTTGACCACGGCGGGTGCGATGGCGTTGACCCGGACGGACGGCGCGAACTCGTGGGCGAGCTGGAGGGTCAGATTGACCATGGCCGCCTTGCTCATCCCGTACGCGCCGATGAAGGGCGACGCGGAGATCCCGGCGACGGACGCGATGTTCACGATCGCGCCGCCGTTCTCCTTCTGCCAGGCGCGCCAGGTGTGCTGGGCGAAGCCGAGGGCGGAGATGACGTTGGTCTCGAACACCTTGCGGGCCACGTCGAGGTCCAGCTCGGCCATCGGGCCGAAGACCGGGTTCGTCCCCGCGTTGTTGACCAGGAAGTCGACCCGTCCGAACGCCTCCATGGCGCGCTCCACGGCGACGGCCTGGTGCGCCAGGTCGTGCGCCTTGCCCGCCACACCGATCACCCGGTCGGTGCCGAGCCGCTCCACGGCCTCCTTGAGCGCGTCCTCGTTCCTGCCGGTGATGCACACCCGGTCGCCGCGCGCGACGAGCGCCTCGGCCACGCCGTACCCGATCCCCCGGCTCGCGCCGGTGACCAGCGCGGCCCTCCCGCTCTCCGGGGCCCGCGCGCCCGGCTCCGTACGCTCGGTCTGCTCCGTCATGTCGGCAGTCCCCCCTCTTAGTTGAGCGGCCCGCCGGCCACGTACATGACCTGTCCGGAGACGAATCCGGCCGCGTCACCCGCGAAGAACGCGATCGCGTTGGCGACGTCCTCGGGGTGCCCGACCCGCTGTACGGGGATCTGGGTGGCGGCGGCGGCCTGGAACTCCTCGAAGCCCATGCCGACCCGGGCGGCGGTCTGCGCGGTCATCTCGGTGACGATGAAGCCGGGGGCCACCGCGTTGGCCGTGATGCCGAACTTGCCCAGCTCCTTGGCGAGGGTCTTCGTGAAGCCCTGGAGGCCCGCCTTCACAGCGGCGTAGTTGGCCTGGCCCCGGTTGCCCAGCGCGGAGCTGGAGGAGAGGCTGACGATACGGCCGAACCCGGCGTCCACCATGTGCTTCTGACATGCCTTCGCCATCAGGAAGGCGCCCTTGAGGTGGACGTTCACCACCGTGTCCCAGTCGGACTCGCTCATCTTGAAGAGGAGGTTGTCCCGGAGCACGCCCGCGTTGTTGACGAGGACGGTCGGCGCGCCCAGCTCTGCGGCGACCCGGGCGACGGCCGCCTCCACCTGCGCGGAGTCCGAGACGTCGCAGCCGACGGCGAGGGCGGTGCCGCCCGCGGCGGTGATCTTCTCCACGGTGTCCTTGCAGGCCGCCTCGTCCAGGTCGAGTACGGCCACGGCACGGCCGTCCGCGGCCAGCCGTACGGCGGTGGCGGCGCCAATGCCACGCGCCGCCCCGGTCACGACCGCTACGCGCTGCTCGGTGGTGGACATCCCTGTTCTCCTCGCCCTAGGATCCTGCGGCCCTGATGCTGAGCAACCGCTTAGTAGGTTCAGCAGACAGACGCTAGAAGCCGCAGCACCCCGTGTCAACGGCCGACGACGCCGGTGACGGAATCGGCCGCGGGAAAAGACGGAAAGAGCGGCGGGAGCGAAGGGGGACGGACGGAACTCAGAGGACGAGAAGGCTCAGCAGCCGTTCCGCCTCGGCCCTCGGATCGGCCGTCAGCCCCGTGTGGACGGGGCCCGGCTGTACGACGGTGGAGCGCGGCGCGATCAGCCAGCGGAAGCGCCGGCCCGCGTCGTCCGCCGCGGCCTGTCCGGCCGCGGCGCCGCCCTCGCAGATGCCCTCGACGGCGCGCAGCGCCGCCCGTACCCCCGCGAGATCGGCCCTCGGGTCGAGGGCGGACAGCTTGGCCTCGTCGAGATGGGTGAGGGCGCCGACGTAGGACCGCGCGCGGCAGTAGACCAGCACCCCGGCGTTGAAACACTCGCCCCGCTCGACACGCGGTACGACCCGCAGCAGCGCGTACTCGTACGTGTCCTTCTCGCCCTTGACGTTCTTGACGTACGTGGGCCCGGTGAAGTCCTTCGTGCTCACTGGGCGTCCCCCTTCTCGCTCCGCGTACCCTGCGCCCGGCGCGGCCGGGGGGCGAGCCGGTCGGCCAGCCACCCCGGGGCGCGCGAGGGCCGCTCGACGCTCGGTGCGCCGAGGGTGATGCGCCGGTGGATCGTCGCGGCGCGCTCCAGCAGCGGCGCCACATACGCGCGGCGCAGCGCGTCGGTGGAGTCGAAACCGGGCTCGTCGGCCAGCCACTCCTCCGGCACCTCGGCGGTGACCTCGGTCAGCAGCTCCTCGGTGACCAGCGGGGCGAGCCGCTCGGCGGCGGCCGCGAGATCGGGCGCGAAGGGCGCGAGCGCGTGGTCGGAGGCGTTGTACGGCTTGGCGGCCGACGCCTGGGCGCCCGGCCAGTTGTGGTGCCAGATCATGGTGGCGCCATGGTCGATGAGCCACAGATCCCCGTGCCACACCAGCAGGTTGGGGTTGCGCCAGGAGCGGTCGACGTTGTTGATGACGGCGTCGAACCAGACGATCCGCCCCGCCTCCTCGGAACTCACCTCGTACGCCAGCGGATCGAAGCCGATCGACCCCGGCAGATAGTCCATCCCGAGGTTCGGTCCACCGCTGGCCTTCAGCAGCTCCTGCACCTCCTGATCGGGCTCCGAGAGCCCGATGACCGGGTCGAGTTCCATCCGCACCAGCTCCGGAACGGGCAGCCCGAGCCTGCGCGCGAGCTGCCCGCAGATGACCTCGGCGACGAGCGTCTTACGGCCCTGCCCGGCTCCGGTGAACTTCATGACGTACGTGCCGAGGTCGTCGGCCTCGACGAGCCCCGGCAGCGAGCCACCCTCACGCAGGGGCGTGATGTAGCGGGTCGCGGTGACCTCATTCAACATTTCGCCAGGCTACCCGTCTCTTCGACCTTGCAATCCATGGACAGCCTCGGAAGGCCGGAACAGGGGAATCACCTGTCAACGACCCTGGGGAGAATCTGGGGAGTTCCGACCGGCGGGCGGTTCCCCCTGCTCCCCGAGCAGTCCGCCGCCGACGCTACGCCCCTCGCTTCCCGCCTCCGGCATGAAGTGAGCATAGTAACCGAGTGTAATTGTCGGCGCAGAGTGCCCAAGCCACGCCGTCCTTCGGGGACGCCGCCCGCTGCCAGGGGGCACACGCGTCCTCCCGCCGCTTCAGTGCCGTCCGGACGCACAATTCGCCGTCGCGCTCGTGCGGGAGGTGCCCGTGCGATGGAGATGCCCCGTATCGGACCGTGCCGTCGGGCAGGCCGCGAGCAGGCGCGCCGGGCGTGCGGCGCGGCGGGTCGGTCAGGACGTCGCCGGGCCGAGTCCGGTCGCGGGCAGTTGGGCGACTCCGCCGATCAGGGAGCCGTTGAGGAAGGGCAGTCGGGTGACGGGGCGGGAGACGGTGAGGCCGGGGTGGCGGCGGCTGAACGCGAGGAAGGCCGTGCTGAGTTCGAGCAGGGCGAGGCGGGCTCCGATGCAGCGGTGGGGGCCGTGGCCGAAGGCCAGCAGGGGGCCGGGGGTGCGGGTGATGTCGAAGGTGTGCGGGTCGGTGAAGACACGGGGGTCGCGGTCGGCGTGGGCGTGGGAGGGGATGACGGCCTCGCCGGCCCGGATGCGGGTGCGGCCCAGGCGGATGTCACTGGTGGCGAGGCGGGGCAGGGCGGCGTCGGCGATCGTGTCGTAGCGGAGGATCTCCAGGACTGCCCTGTCGATCAGTGCCGGGTCGCGGCGGAGAGCCTGCCATTGGTCGCGGTGGATGAGCAGGTGGAGCAGGCCGTTGGTGAGGGTGGCGGCGGTGGTGGCGTGGCCGGCGACGTACAGGTTGACGGCGGTGGCGAGGAGTTCGGCGCGTGAGATGGAGCCGTGCTGGTGGCTCTGGAGCAGGGTGCGCAGCAGGCCGCCGCCCGGGCTGAGTCCGCTTCCGTAGTGGGGGCCGCCGAACAGGAGGTGGTGCCAGTGGGCGCGCAGGGCCTGGTGGCCGGCGCGGGTCCGGTCGGGTGGCAGGCTGGTGAGGGCGAGTTTCTGGCGGGACCAGTGCAGCAGCGGAGCGCGTTGCTCTTCGGGGACGCCGAGCAGGTCGCAGACCATGCCGGTGGCCAGGGGCAGGGAGAAGGCTCGGTGCAGGTCGACGGGCCGGTCCGCGACGGCGTCCGCGTCGATCGAGTCCAGCAGGCGGGTCACCCGGGTGTCGAGGGCCGGGCGCAGGGCTTCGACGGCTCTCGCGCTCAGGGCGGGGGCGCACAGCCGCCGTACGCGGGTGTGGTCGGGAGGGTCCAGGCCCAGGAGGCTGGGTTCGTCGAGGTCGGCGTGGGTCATACGGGGGCCGTCCGGCGCGGTGAGCATGGCGCGGCGGCTGAAGCGGCGGTCGGCGAGCACCCGTACGACGTCGGCGTGGCGTACGGCGAGGTGGGCGGGGTGGCCGCTGGGCATCGTGACGACGGCCATCCGGTCCTGGTCCAGCAGGTCGGTGTGCGGGAAGGGCGAGAGACAGTGCTCCCGTTCGAAGGGGTAGGCACCGAGCTGACGTGGCAAGCGGGCTGGTTCGGACACGCGGGCCCCCTTGGGTGGGCGGGACGACGAGCTCATGGCGACGGACGGCGTGTGGCGGGTCAGGACGTCGGGCGGCCGTCGGCGGAGGGCAGTCCGCACGGGCCTCGGGGGTGCTCGTGCGGGGGGCGCGGGTGACGCGACAGGTGGTCGCGCCAGCCGCGGCGGACGGATTCCGTGACGGGTACGCCCAGCCAGTCGCTCACGCGTTCCGCGGTGGCCCGGGGGTTCCGGGTGAGCTCGTCGAAGGTGACGGCCAGGCAGCGGATGCCGGGCGGAGGCTGGGCGGTGAAGGCGCGCAGGCGGTCGAGCGCGGTGTGGGTGGCGGCCGTCATCTGGCGGCCGATCTCGTGCGCGTCCACGTCGTCGCTGCGTTTGCGGCGTGCCGCGAGGGCGAGGCCGCACACCGAGCCGATCGCGGCATCGGTGTCGCGGTGCAGCACCACGAGGTCCGCTCGGGGGTAGACGGCGGCCAGGGACGGCAGGTGCCAGACGTGGGAGGGGCTCTTCAGCAGGAGTCGGGCGCCCGCCGGGGCGGGCCGGCGGGCGAGGATGTGCCGCAACTGGGCCTGGTGGAGGCGGTAGGCGCCGGTCAGGTCCTGGTCCATGAGCCAGGCGGCGTAGTCGGGCAGGCGGTAGCTGATGGTCGCGAGGACGGCGTTGCGGAAGTCCGTGTTCATCAGGTACTCGCACTCCTCCGGGCCGGTCGCCGATGTGGGGTGGATACGGCGCAGGTCGGGAGCGGCCCGGAAGTGCTCGGTGACGTGCCGGCGCGCGGCGCCGACGAGCTGGTCCTCGGTGGTGCCCGGGGGCGTGAGGGGAGCCAGCAGTTCCCACAGCCGGGGCGCGCGCAGCGACGGGTGGTGGGCGAGCAGGTGGTGCAGCAGGGTGGATCCGGTCCGGGGAAGGCCGACGAGCACCACCGGGCCCCGGCCGAGGGCCGGATCAAGGGCCGGAAGCGCGTTGGCGTGCAGGCGCAGACGGGTGCACAGGGCGCCCAGGAGCACTGTGCGCGCCTCGGCACGGCCGTACGGGTTCAGCCGGGCCTGGGAGGCGAGTGAGGCGGTGAGATGCGCGAGCGCGCTCCGGTGGTCGGGAGAGCCGAAGTCGTCGAGGCCGGTCAGCCGCATGGCCTCCTCGCGCAACTCCACATGGTCGAGGCGGGTGTCGGCCTCGCCGCGCTTCGTCCCGGGCGTACCGCGTGAGGCCGTCGCCCCGCCGACGGCGGTCCCGGGGGGAGTGCTCCTCCCGGTCGCGTCCGGGGTCATCCGGCGGTTCCCTCGGCGCGGGCCTGCCCCGAGGGGGTCGGGCGCGGGGACGGTGGTGCGGCCGTGCGGGTCTGCCAGAGCGCGCCGATGTGGTCGACCACGCGCCGCAACTGTGCTGTCTCGATACGGGGGTTGATCGTGCACAGCCGGAAGACCCTGCGACCGGCGACGGTGACGGCCATCACCAGCGCGTGTCCCTCGTCCATGAGCGCGCGGCACACCTCGTCGACCGCCCGGTCCTGTTCCTGGGGGGTCGGTGCGGGGCCGGGCCCGCGCGGCAGGGGACGGAAGGTGACCACGGCCAGGGCGGGACCGGTGACCACGGCCAGGCCGGGCGAGGCGTCGATGTGGCGGGCGATCTCCTCGGCCGTGTCCAGGCCGCGGTCGATCGCGGAGCGGAAGGCGTCGGCTCCGAAGGTCTTCAGCGACAGCCACAGCCGCAGCGCGCGGAACTCGCGGGTGTGCTGGACACCCCACTGAAGGAAATCGACTCCGTCGTCCTGCGCCCCGGACGCGGGCGCCGTACCGTCGGCCGCCAGGTAGGGGGGCAGTTCCACGCCGAACGACCGGCGCAGATGGGCGGGTTCGCGCAGCAGCACGCAACTGGTCTCTGCGGGCTGGAAGAGCCACTTGTGGGCGTCCACGGTGACCGAGTCCGCCAGTCCGAGGCCGGCCAGGGCCCGCCGCCCGCGGTCGGTCAGCGCGGCGGGGGCGCCGTAGGCGCCGTCCACGTGCAGCCACAGTCCCTCCTCGGCGCAGAACCGGGCCAGTTCGGGGAGCGGGTCGACGGCGCCGGTCGCCGTGGTGCCCGCGGAGGCGACCACGAGGAACGGACACGAGCCCTGCCGGCGGTCCTGGCCGACCCGCTCGGCGAGGGCCGCGAGGGGAAGGCGCTGGGCGCGGTCGCTCGGCAGGATACGGACGCGGTCCGCGCCCAGCCCGAGCACGTGCAGGGCACGCCGCACGGAGAAGTGCGCCTGGTCGCTGACGTAGGCCGTGGCCCTGTGCGGCTCTTCTCCCGCGCGCGCGTCGCGGGCGGCGGTCAGCGCGGTCAGGTTCGCCAGAGAACCGCCCGGCACGAACAGTCCCGATGTGCCCTCGGAGAGGCCCAGCAGTTCCACCAGCCAGCCGACGGTGGCCGACTCGATCGCGCTGGCGACGGGCCCCGTCAGCCGCCACCCGGTCGGCACCGCGAACCCGGTGGCCAGAGCCGCGCCCAGCACCCCGGTGAAGGTGCCGGGGCTCGGCACGAACGCCAGAAAGCCGGGACGGTCCGGATGGGCGTTGCCGTCGCGTAACAGCAGGTGCAGTTCGTCGAGGAGCGCGGCCGGATCGTCCACCGCCGCGTGCGGGACCGGCTGATCCCGGAGAAGCGCCGCGGCGGCGCCGGCGGTCCTCGCGGGCACCGGCGTGCTGTCGGACGGGGCCGCGACGTGGTCGATCAGCATGTCCAGCGCCCGCAGCCCCAGCGCCCGCATGCTCCCTTCCGTCAACAGCAGTGACGCCCCCGGGGCCGGTCGGGAAGCCTGTCGGGCGCTTTCGCTCTCTGCTCCCCGCTGCGGAATCGACATTTTCACCACTTTCTCCCGTGTATGCCCGAGCCTGCCCCTTCCTGCCTTCTTCGACACACGCGTGGAGCTGCCCCGCAGGGCCTTCTTGTCGGGCTTGCCCCCGCCGGTGAGAGGGATGGAGTCGGTGAGGGCACGTGGCCGTGGACGCACAGGTCGCCCCGCCCGTCGCGGACCATGGACTTCAGCGCCCGGCGGTGACGGTGGCTCCGGGGACGGTGACCACCGCGGCGTGGATCAGTGCGTGGCCGCCGCCGGGAGGCCGGACTCCGCGGACCGTGCCGCGCCTGACGTCCCGGTGGGTGTCTGCGACGCCTTCGCCGACCGGTACGCCGAGGCCGCCGACGAACCGACGCGGCAGATCGTGGTCAGTAAAATCGGCGGCTTGACCGGCCGGCGCAAGGCCGCGATGGCACCTCGCGGTGCGGCTGGAGCGGTGATGGGCTTCCGCCCGCTGCTTCGTTCATCTGGGCCGGTGGAAGTGTCCGGTGCACCTCCGGCGCAACGTGGTGCCGTGAGCCGGGTGTCGGACCGGTGCTTCCGGCCACCGGCCGGCGCCGGAAGCCGTCATCGGTCCGGCTGCCCGAGGGCGCCGAAGCGGTCCGGGCGGCAACCCGACAGAGCGGGCTCGACGGTTGCGTCCACCAACTCCCGTGCGACCAGGCGGCCCACGGCCGGGGCGAGCGTGACCGCCGAGTGCATCACCGCCAGGTAGAGGCCGGGGACCTCGGCGACCGGGCCGACGATCGGCTCGCCGTCGGCCGGCATCGGGCGCACTCCGATTCGGGTGCCGAGCAGTTCGACGCTCCCGGCGCCGTGGAACGTGGACCGGACGGCGGCAAGGGTCCGCTCCGGCGAGTCCGCGGCGGCGATCAGCCGGTCCGGGGCGACCTGCCGGAGATCGAAGTCCTCGGTGTTGACCACGGTACGGACCAGACCGGCCGGGGCGCGGAGCCGGAACAGCGGGCACGGCGACGGTTCGACCGGGACGCGCACGCCGAGCGACGCGCCCAGGGCGGCCGTGGCGACGCCGGCCGCCAGCACCACCGTCGTGCCGGAAACGGGTCCTGCTGTCGTCCCGACCCCGGCGATACGGCCCGCCGCGTCCCGGTGGACCTCGGTGACCCGCGTGTCCGGACGCACCCGCGCCCCATGGACGCGAGCGCCCTCGGCCAGCCGCCCGGCCACGCCCACCGCGTCGACAGCGCCGTCGTCCGGCGCCCAGACAGCCCACTCCGGAGGCCGCCGCAGGGCGGGTTCCAGTGTCGCCGCGGTGGCCGCGTCCACGATGGTCTGCCCGGGTCCGGCGTCCGGCGCGCTCTGCTGCCTGTTCCAGCTCAGCGAGCCGGACCAGGTCACCGGAAGCCCCGGCAACTCGGTCCCGAGGCGGCGGTACTCCGCCGTCGCGGTGGCCCGCAGCCCGGCGGCCGGACCGCTGAGCACGCCGGACGCCCCGACCCAGGCGAACGAGTCCGCCGTCACGCCCGCGCCTGGCCGCCCGGCGTCGACCAACGTCACGGTGGCCCCCGACCGGGCCGCGTGATAGGCCACGGACGCGCCGACGATGCCGGCGCCGACGACGACCAGGTCCCCGCTCAACGATGAGTTCAACACGCTCATGACCCTAGCGGCGCCCCGTTGCCGATCCCGGATCGGACGGTGTCGGCGGCTGGTGACAGGATCGAAGGGTGCTGATCACGGGATATGGTCACGGTCCTTTGGTGCCGGGCGAGTCACTGCTGGAGCGCCCGGGCTTCTGGTCGAACCACCTCGGGGCGGTGTGCGGTGACGGGGAGTGTGCCGAGCAGCCGGTTCCCGAGTGGTTCGGCGACGACGGCGCCGATGCCGATGCCCTGTCCGAGATCCTCTTCGACCCTGACCGCTGGCCGGTGTTCAGGGTGCCGGCCGAAGACGGTCCCGGGATCGTGGTGATCCACCGCAACCTGGACGGCGACCACGGCACCGACCACCTCCTCACCCGTCCCGGCGGAGGCCACGTCGAGCAGATCACCGGCCGGGGGCGGGACGTCTCGGGAACCGGGCTGACCTGGCGCGAACTGATCCGTATCGCGGACAGCCCGTCCCCCACGGCCGAAGGCGTCCAGGACGCGGCAGCCCGCCTCCTGCTGCTGTTTCCCCTCCTCACCGATCCGGACGTACCGGACGCGGCGGCGGCACGGCTCACGGCCGCCCTGGTCGCGGTCGGCGCGCCACCCGGGACCGTCCGCCGCGCGGCGGAGCATCTGCTGTCCCATCTCACCGGGAGATCCCGGCACGATCCCACGTGGGCGTCTCCGCTGAGCGGTGGCCGATAGGTCGATCACCGAACGGCCCGGGAGGCACGCACACCCCGAAGTGGCACGGCAACTTCCGGGATGTGCGGGCCTGTTGCCGGGTGCACGCCCTGGCTCTACGCTCGCACGGTCTCGTTCGTGAATCGTGTTCATGTACATGATGGGAGCGTTCGATGAACGGCACTCCTCAGTCGCGTCCGGCAGCCCTGTTCCTCTCGGTGATCCTCGCCCTCGGCACCCTCTCCGCGGCGCTCGCCCCGACCGCCGCGGCCACCGCCCCGGGCCACGGCACACGCGTGGTCCCGGCGACCGTCGTGATCGACGGACAGCGGATGCGGCAGACCCGTATCGCCCTCGACCGGGGCGACCCCGCGCTCCGCAGATCCGTCGCCACCCTCATCGCGCAGGCGGATTCCTGGCTCGGACGGGGCCCGTGGACCGTCACCGACAAGCCACGGCCGGCCCCCAGCGGCGACCCGCACGACTATCTGAGCCAGGCCCCGTACTGGTGGCCCTCGCAGCCGAAGACCGCGGACAACCCCTGGGGCTGTCCCTACGTCGAACGCGACGGCGAACGCAACCCGGATCTGGAGACCGGTACCGACCGGCCCGACCTCAGCCGGGTGGTCACCTCCGCCACCACGCTCAGCCTCGCCTGGTACTACACGGGGCGCCAGCGGTACGCGGAGCACGCCGCCGAGATCCTGCGCACCTGGTTCGTGGCCCCGGCGACCCGGATGAACCCGAACCTGAACCACGGGCAGTTCATCCCGTGCAAGTACGACGGCCGTTCCATCGGCGTCATCGATTTCTCCCAGCAGTACACCGGCGTGCTGGACGCGCTCGCCCTCCTCGACACCGGAGCCCCGGGGTGGACCAGGAGCGACCGGGCCGGAATGCGCGCCTGGAACCAGGACTTCCTGGACTGGCTGGTCAACTCCCCGTTCGGCAAGCAGGAGTCCGCCGCCGTGAACAACCACGGCACCTTCATGGACATGCAGGTCGCCGCGCTCGCCCTGGCCACCGGCGACCGGGCCCTCGCCCGCAGGACCGTCCTCGACGCCCGCGCGAAGCGGATCGACGTGCAGATCGCCGCGGACGGCAGCCAGCCGCAGGAACTCGCCCGCACCCGAAGCTGGCACTACTCGACCTTCAACCTGGTCGCGTACGCACGCCTGGCCGCCACCGGCCGACAGCTCGGCGTGAACCTCTGGGCGTACGAGGGGCCGCAGGGCCAGAACCTGCGCAAGGCCGTCCGCACCCTGCTGCCCGCGGCCACCGGCGCGACCGACTGGCCGTATCCGGAGCTGGAGTTCTCCCGTTACGCGGCGACGGACATCGTCCACGCGGCGGCGGACGCGGGCGACCGCGCCGCCCGCGCGGCGATCCCGCGCCTGCAACCGCCGCCGGGCGGCGACCTGTGGGCGCTGCGTCCGGCGGCCGAACAGCTCGACGGGCCCCTCTTCCCGTAGACCGTCCCACCGGCCGCCCCGCGCCACGGTCAGGCGCGGAAGGATCCCCTCTCCCCTTCGAGGAGGGCGCGGAAGGTGCGCGCGGGGCGGCCGGTCAGGCGCCGGACGGTGTCGGTGGTACGGTCCTCCGCCCCCTCGGCGATGGCACGGTCCATGCCGGCCAGCATCGCGGCGAACTCCGCCGGCACCTGCGCCGCGAGACGGTCGCGCATCTGCTCGTAGGACAGACGGTGGTGCGTGACGAGCCGGCCGGTGACCTGGGTGAGGGTGGCGGCGATGTCGTCGTAACCGAGCGCCTCCGGCCCGGTGAGAACGAGATCGGTGTTGGGGGCGTGTTCGTCGGTCAGCGCGTGGACGGCGACGGCCGCGATGTCCTCCACGTCGACGAAGCCGACCCGGCCGCTGCCGGTCGCGGTCCAGATGGCCCCCTCCTCACGGATGCTCACGGCGTGCGCGTGGGCGCCGGTGAAATTCTGCATGAACCACGAGGGCCGCAGCACCGCCCACTGTTCGAACAGATCGGGCAGCAATTGGTGCACCGCTCCCACGTCGGGGCCGCCCGCGGGGATGGCCGAGGAGCTGAGGAGCACAGCGCGGCGCACTCCGGCCGCGCGGGCCCGCCGGAGGAACGGCACCATGACCGCCGCCGGGTCGGGGTCGCCCACGGGCGGGATCAGGTAGACGCGGTCGGCCCCGTCGAGGGCGGTGGCGTGGGTGGCGGGTTCGTACCAGTCGAAGACGACCGGCTGCGCGCCGGGGACCGCGGCGGCCCGGCGGCCGGCGGCCCTGACCCGGTGGCCGGCGGCTGTCAGCCGCGCGGCGGTACGGCCGCCGGTGGTGCCGGTGGCGCCGATGACCAGAGTGGTGCCGGTGGCGGTCATCGGTTGCTCCCCGCGAAGTCGGTGCCGGGTTCGAGGAGCACGAGGGGGTTCCAGTAGTCGCGGTAGGACGCGAATCGCCCGTCCCGGACCGTGACGACGGCGATGTAGGTCATGTCGAAGGGGCGGTCGGACTTCACCAGGCGCCCGACGCCGCGCATCTCCACCACGATGGTCTCCGGGTCGGTGGTCCGGTGGATCCGCGTCTCGGGGAAGTCGCGCAGATCGATGTGGTCCGGGTAGTGGCGCATGTACGCGGCGACGGCCTCCCGGTTCTCCAGGCGCTTCGGCCGGCCGTCGGGGGCGAAGGGGAACTCCATGAAGCCGTCCTCGGCCCACAGGTCCACCCACGCGGGAATGTCCTTGTCCAGCAGCAGCCGCAGGCTGTGGCGGAACAGGTCCACCGGAGAAGTCGGTGCGGACATGGGTATCCTCCATCTCATAGAATACGGACCCTGGGTCCGCTTCAAAGATACGGACCCGGGGTCCGCTTCGCAACTGGAGGACGCACCATGCCCGAGCGCAAGCCCCGCAAGGACGCTGCCCGTAACCGGCAGGCCGTCCTCGCGGCCGCCGACGCTCTCTTCGCCCGCGGCGAGAACCCGGAAGGCGTCACCATGGCCGCCGTCGCGGCGGCGGCCGATGTCGGCAAAGGGACCCTCTTCCGTGCCTTCGGCGACCGCACCGGTCTGCTGCGCGCCCTGTACGAAGCACGGCTGGAGCCGGTCAGGGAGGCCGTCGAGGCCGGACCGCCGCCCCTGGGCCCCGCGACCCCGCCGCGGCAGCGCGTACCCGCGCTGCTCGACGCCCTGCTGTGCTTCAAGCTCGACAACCGCCCCCTGATGCTGGCCCTGGAGGAGGGCGGGAGCGGCAGCCCGTACCAGGCGGAGCATTACGGGCGTTGGCACGGCCTGCTGGACGCCATGCTGGGGCAGATCCCCGGCCCGGCCGACAGCGGCTTCACCGCGCACGCCCTGCTCGCCGCCGTCCGGGCCGATCTGGTCGAGCATCTGGCCGGGCACGAGGGTGTGCCGCGCGACAGGATGCGGGCGCAGTTGGCGGACTTCACCGCCGGAGTCCTGGACTCCGGCCCGGTACGAGATCTGCCGGAATGACGGCGACACCCCGGGGAGTTCGCCCGGAGCACCGCCGCCCGCGAGGAGGAGGCGGGGGCGGTGTGGCGCGGCGGGCCGCCGGACGGGCCGTCAGCCCACCGTCACACGCCGGAATCTGCCCAGAGCCGTCGCCATGAACGCCGCGGTGATCGCCGCAGCGCACAGGAGGGCGTACGGCAGGGCATGCACGACCGGCCACGCGTCGCCCGGCACGATGCCCGCGGGCGGCGCGTTGCCGAAGAGCCCGCGGACCGCGGTGGCGGTGGCCGAGACCGGATTCCACTCCGCGACCGTCCGCAGGGGGCCGGGCATCGTCTCGGTCGAGACGAAGGCCGAGGAGACGAAGGTGACGGGGAAGAGCCAGATGAGACCGGCGCTCTGCGCCACCTCCACGCTCCGCGCCATCAGCCCGATGGTGGCGCCGACCCAGGACATCGCGAAGGCGAAGGCCAGGACGAGCAGGTAGGCGAGCACCGCCTCACCGGGTGAGGCGGAGACACGCCAGCCCACGAGCAGCCCGCAGAGCGAGGTGACCGCGAGGGTGACACAGGTCATCGTCAGGTCGGAGAGGGTCCGGCCCAGGATCACCGCCGCCCTCGGCATGGGCAGCGAACGGAACCGGTCGACCATCCCCTTGTCCAGGTCGTGGGCGAGGCCGAGCGCGGTGAACGCCGCGTTGAACGTGACCGCCTGGGCGAAGATGCCGCCCATCAGGAAGGTGCGGTACTCGGCTCCGCCCAGGCTGCCGCCGAACACGTACGCCAGGAGCAGGACGAACATCACCGGCTGGACGAGCGCCGCGATCACCGAGCCCGGTGTCCGGCGCAGGTTGAGCAGATTGCGCCACGCGATGATCGTGGCGTCGCGGGCGACCCGCTTCACGGACGCCATCAGCGGTCCTCCCCCGCCGGCCGGACGGTTCCGGGCTGCCCGGTGAGGGCGAGGAAGGCGTCGTCGAGCGTCGGCGGCGCCAGTTCGACGTCCTGGACGGCGATGCCCGCGCGCCGCAGGCAGCCCAGGGTGTACTCCAGGGTCTCCGCCCCGTGGTCCGTGGTGACCGTGAACCGCCCGGTGTGCCGGTCCAGGTCCGGGGTGTGGGGCCCGAGCCCGTCCAGCACGGCGTACGCGCCCGCGCGGACCGTCGGATCGGCGACCGTGAGCGCCAGCCGCTCGCCCCCGACGCGCGCCTTCAGCTCCGCCGGGGTACCGCGGGCGACGACCCGGCCGCGGTCGATCACCACGACGGAGTGGGCCAGTTGGTCGGCCTCCTCCAGATACTGGGTGGTGAGCAGGACCGTCGTACCCGCCGCCACCAGTTCACCGATGGACGCCCAGGTGTCGGCCCTGCCGCGGGGGTCGAGCCCCGTGGTGGGTTCGTCCAGGACGACGACGGCGGGACGGGCCACCAGCGCGCCCGCCAGGTCCAGCCGTCGGCGCATCCCTCCGGAGAAGGTGCCGCTCGCGCGGTCGGCGGCCTCCTCCAGCCGGAACCGGGCGAGCAGTTCGGCGGCTCTGCGCCGCGCCTCGCGCCGGCCCATCCCGTACAGCCGGCCGACGAGATACAGGTTCTCGCGGCCGGTGAGCTTCTCGTCCACCGCCGCGTACTGGCCGGAGAGGCCGAGACACGCCCGTACGCCCTCCGGGTCGCGCAGGACGTCGTGCCCGGCCACCCAGGCGCGTCCGGAGTCCGGCCGCAGCAGGGTGGACAGCACCCGGACGGTGGTGGTCTTCCCGGCCCCGTTGGGCCCGAGGACGCCCAGCACGGTGCCGGGCGGCGCTTCGAGGTCCACGCCCGCCAGGGCCTGCCGGTCGCCGAACCTCTTGGTGAGACCCTCGGCGCGTATCGCCGGGGGGTGGTGCGCCGTCATCGTTGCCTCTCGTCGGCGGATCGGAGGTGCGGGCGGTTCACGCCACGGTGATCCGGGCGCTCCTGGGCGTCAGATCCGTCCAGTTGCGGTCGACGTACTCCAGGCAGGCGCCGTGGTCGGCGGGGCCGAAGACCGGCTCCCACCCGGCGGGGACGTCGGCGAAGGACGGCCACAGGGCGTGCTGGTCCTCGTGGTTGACGACGACGCGGTGCTGGGTCCTGGGGTCGTCGAAGGGGTTCGTCACGAGATCTCTCCTTGTACGGTGCGGTGGGCGGTGCGCAGGGCCGCCGCCACGGTGGTGCCGATCCGCTCACGGGCGGCCGGCTGCATCATCTGGGCGTGCGCGCACGCCACGTCGTGGTTCTCGATGTGTCCGCCGATGTACGGCGCCCACAGACCGAGCCCGAAGGCGTCGGCGGGACGTCCCTCGGTGGCGGTGAAGAAGAGGACGGGGCCGTGGAAGGTCCGGGGGGTGTAGGCCCGCATCAGCCGCGCCTGACCGGCGAAGTTGTCCACCATCGCGTCGATCGTGGCCGGTTCGAGCGAACCGAGGGGGCTGCCCGTACGCCGGAACTCGTCCCGTACGGAGGCCGCGTCGACGGCCTCCGCACCCGCCAGGGCGTCCCCGTCCACCCCCAGGTTGGCCAGCAGCGCGCGGAAGACCGTGTCCCGGTCGGCGCTGTCCAGGTCGTCGAGGGGGGCCAGCGGAAACGCGTCCGCGAGGGCGAGCAGGTCGACCCGCTCGCCGGCCTCCTGGAGCTGGACCGCCATCTCCTGCGCCACGTTGCCCCCGAAGGACCAGCCGAACAGGTGGTACGGGCCGTGCGGCTGGACGGTGCGCACCTGGGCCACGTACCCCGCCGCCATGGCCTCGATGGAGCCGGGGAAGGGCTCCGTACCGTCCAGGTTCGGGGTCTGGAGCCCGTACACCGGCTGGTCGCCGTCGAGATGCGGCAGCAGCCCGCCGTACGACCAGGCGAGCCCGCCCGCCGGGTGGACGCAGAACAGCGGGGGTCGCCCGCCGGACGTGCGCAGCGGCAGCAGCGTCGCCAGCGGGTCGTCGTCCGCCGCGTCGAGCAGCCGGCCGGCCAGCGCGGCGACGGTCGGCGCCTCGAAGAGCGTACGGATGGAGACGTCCGCGCCGAGGGCGGTACGCACCCGGCCGATGAGCCGGGTCGCAAGCAGCGAGTGGCCGCCGAGGGCGAAGAAGTCGTCGTCGATCATCACCCGTTCGACGCCGAGGACTTCCGCGAACAGCGTGCACAGGACGTCCTCGCGCGGGCCGCGCGGGGCGCGCCCCTGGGAGCCGCCGCGCGCCGGCGCCCCGGGGGCGGGCAGCGCCCGGCGGTCGAGTTTGCCGTGGACGGTGAGGGGGAGCCGGTCCAGGCGCCGCCAGCCGGAGGGCACCATGTAGGCGGGCAGCCGGCGCGCCGCGTGGTCGCGTACGGCGTCGAACCCGGCCGTGTCGGCGGTCCCGGCGTCGGCGGTCCCGGCGCCTCCGGAGGCGGGGACGAGGTAGGCGGCCAGCCGGGTGCCGTCCTCGGCCTCGTGGGCGATCACGGCGGCCCGGTCGACGGCGGGATGTTCTTCGAGGACCGCCGCGATCTCCTCGGGCTCGACGCGGAAGCCGCGGATCTTGAGCTGGCCGTCGGCGCGCCCGGTGAATTCGAGGGCGCCGTCGGGGGTGCGGCGCGCGCGGTCGCCGGTGCGGTACATCCGGCTTCCCGGCGGACCGTACGGGTCGGGCAGGAACACCCGGGCGGTCTCCCCGGGCCTGCCGTGGTAGCCGAGGGCGAGGCTGTCACCGGCGAGGTGGAGGTCCCCGGGCACCCCGGGCGGCGCCGGCCGCAGCGCCGCGTCGAGCACATAGGCGCGGGTGCCGGCCACCGGGGCGCCGAGTACCGGGTGTCCGGCCGAGTCGAGAGGCGCCTCCAGGGTGTCGACGGTCGCCTCCGTCGGACCGTAGAAGTTCCAGCAGCGCACGTCCGGGACGGCGCGCAGCTCGCTCCAGAGCCCGGCCGGGACGGCCTCGCCGCCCAGGATCAGTACGGACGGCCGGTGGGGCGCCGTCCGGTCCAGGAGGCCGGCGTCCAGCAGATGCCGTACATGGGTCGGGGTGGTCTCCAGGACGTCCAGCCGCCGGTCGCGCACGCTCGCGACGAGCGCTTCGGCGTCGCGCCGGGTGAGGTCGTCCACGAGGTGGAGGTGGTGGCCGTCGATCATCCACAGCACCGGGTCCCAGGCCGCGTCGAAGGAGAGCGCGGTGGTCAGCGCCACGGAGAGCCGGTCCCGGCCCGCGGCGCGCACGGCGGGGGCGAAGACCTGCCGCCGGTGGTGCTCCAGCAGCCGGGCCAGGGAGCCGTGACCGACCAGCACGCCCTTGGGCCGGCCGGTGGAGCCGGAGGTGTGCAGGAGGTACGCGGCGTCCGCGGAGCCCGGCCGTGCGGCGTCGCGGGGTCCGGCGGGGGCCTTGAGCGCGTGCGCCGCCGCGTCGCCGTCCAGTACCAGCCGGGCGGCGGTGGCGGGGAGCAGGCCCTCGGTCGCCCGCGCGGTGACGGTGAGCCGGGGGCGGGCGTCCGCCAGCACGGCCTCGATCCGCCCCTCGGGAAGCGAGGGGTCGACCGGCGCGTAGACGGCGCCGGCCTTGACCACGCCGAGCAGCGTCGCGATCGAGTCGGTCGAGCGGGGCAGCAGGACCGCCACGGGGTCCGCGCGCCGTACGCCCGAGGCGTGCAGCAGGGCGGCGATCCGGTCGGAGCGCGCGTCGAGCGCGGCGAACGAGAGCCGCCCGTCGGGTGCGGTGACCGCGATGTCCCCGCTGCGGGCCCCGGCCACGGTGCGCGCGAAGCGGTCCAGGACGGTGCCCGGGTCGCCGGGGACCCGGCCGCCGTCGCCGAGCGCCAGCAGCCGCGCCTCCTCGGCGGCGTCCAGCGGGCCGAGGCCGGAGAGCGGTGTGTCCGGGGCGGCGACCGCGCGCTCCACCACCCGGGCGAACCACCGGGCGATCCGCCGCGCCGTCGCCGGGTCGAAGAGGTCCCCGCTGAACTCCAGGGTGCCGTCGAGCGCGGCGGGTCCGCCCTCGGCGCCGGGCCGCTCGGTGAAGCCGAACGACAGGTCGAACTTGGCTCCTCCGGTCTCCACACCGCCGAGTTCGGCGTGGAGTCCCGGCAGGTCCAGCCGGGGCGGCCGGTTGTTGTTCAGGGTGAGCATCACCTGGAACAGGGGGTGGCGGGCGAGGGAGCGGGTCGGCCGCACCTCTTCCACCAGCCGTTCGAAGGGCAGGTCCTGGTGGGCGTAGGCCGCCAGATCCGTCTCCCGTACCCGGGCCAGCAGCTCCCGGAAGGTCGGGTCGCCGGAGGCGTCCACCCGCAGCGGGAGGGTGTTGACGAAGAAGCCGACGAGCCCGTCCAGCGCCTCGTCCGTCCGGCCCGCGACGGGTGTGCCGATGGTGAGGTCGTCGCCCGCGCCGAGCCGCCGCAGCAGCGCCGCCAGGGCGGCGTGCAGCACCATGAAGGTGCTGGACGCGCAGGACGAGGCCAGTTCGGCGACGGCCGCCGATGTCGTGGACGGCAGCGGGAGCGGGACCGTACCGCCTCGGCCGGTGGGCACGGCGGGCCGCGCACGGTCGGCGGGCAGCGGGGTCTCCTCCGGGGCACCCGCCACCGCACCGACCCAGTGGGCGAGTTGGCGGGACAGGAGGGATTCCGCACCCGGGGAGCCGTCGAGCAGGGTCCGCTGCCACAGGGTGTAGTCGATGTAACTCACCGGCAGCGGAGTCCAGTTCGGCGCGCGGTCGGCGGTACGCGCGGCATAGGCTCCGGCGAGGTCCTCGGCCAGCGGCCCCATCGACCAGCCGTCGGCCGCGATGTGATGCACCGTCAGCAGGAGTACGTGCCGGTCCTCGCCCGTCTCGAAGAGCTCGGCGCGCAGCGGAATGTGGCGGGACAGGTCGAAGGGGCGTGTCGCGTGGTCGCGCAGCACACCGTCCAGAGCGGACTCCTCGACGGCTGTCACCGGCAGCCCGGGGCGGGCGTCGCCCGGGTCCAGTACCACCTGGAAGGGGTCGGGGCCGTGCTCGTGCACGACCGTGCGCAGGCTCTCGTGGCGGGCCACCACATCGGCCAGCGCGCGGCGCAGCGCCCGCCGGTCCAGATGTCCCGTCAGCCGTACGGCGATCGGCAGGTGGTAGGCGCCGTCCTCCGGGTCCATCCGGTGCAGGAACCACAGCCTCCGCTGGGCCGGGGAGAGCGGGGGCCGGGCGGGCCGGGTGGCGCGCCGCAGCGCGGGGCGCGCGGCCCCCGCCTCGTCCAGGCGCTCCGCGAGGGCGGCCGGCGTGGTCGACTCGAAGAGCGAGCGGACCGGCAGTTCGACGCCGAAGGCGGCCCGGACACGGCCGACCAGGCGGGTGGCGAGGAGGGAGTGCCCGCCGAGTTCGAAGAAGTCGCCGTCGCGGGAGACCTGTGCGACCCCCAGGCTCTCCGCGAACAGCGCGCACAGGATCTCCTCGCGCGCGGAACGGGGCGGTTCGGCGCCGGCCTCCTCGGCCCCGCCCGGCTCCTCGGTCCGCGGGGAGGCGGGGAGGGCTTCGAAGTCCACCTTGCCGTGGGCGGTCAGCGGGAGCGCGTCGACCCGCACCACGGTGGAGGGGACCATGTAGCCGGGCAGCCGGTCCGCCGTGAAGGCCCTCAGTTCCCGGGCTGACGCCCGCTGCCCGTCGCAGGGCACGACCCAGGCGGTGAGCCGGCCGCCGCCCTCGGCGTCGGGGCGTACGGTGACGGCCGCCTGGGCGACACCGGGGTGGGCGGTCAGCGCGGCCTCCACCTCGCCGGTCTCGACCCGGAAGCCGCGCACCTTGATCTGGCCGTCGGCGCGCCCCGCGTACTCCAGTCGGCCTTCCCTGCGCCGCACCAGGTCCCCGGTGCGGTACATCCGGGTGCCCGGCGGGCCGTGGGGGTCGGGCAGGAAGCGTTCGGCGGTGGTGGCGGAGCGGTTCTCGTACCCCCGGGCCAGACCGGTCCCGCTGAGGTACAGCTCACCGGTCACCCCGGGCGCGACCGGGCGCAGCCGGGCGTCCAGGACCCGCGCCCGGGTGTGCGCCACCGGGTGGCCCAGGTGCGGTCTGCTCCCGGGGACGATCCGGCCCATCACGCTGTCGACGGTGGCCTCGGTGGGACCGTAGAGATTCCACACGGCGACGTCGTGCAGGGCGGCCAGCTCGCTCCACAGCGACTCGTTGACGGCCTCGCCGCCGAGTGCGAGGACCCGCGGCCGGGGCCGGCCGGCCGCGAACAGCCCGCAGGTCCTGAGCTGTTCGAGGAAGGACGGGGTGGTCTCCACGACGTCGATCGCGTGGTCGTGGAGGAAGGCGGTGAGCGCCTCCGGGTCACGTCGTACGGAGTCCTCCACCAGGTGGAGTTCGTGTCCGGCGACCATCCACAGCAGCGGGTCCCAGGACGCGTCGAACGTCATGGCGGCGGTCAGGGCGACCCTCAGGGGCAGGCCGTTGTTCGCGCGCTCCGCCGGGGCCATCAGCCTCTCCTGGTGGCTCGCGAGGAGGTTGGCGAGCGCCCGGTGCTCGACGGCCACGCCCTTGGGGCGGCCCGTGGAACCCGAGGTGTAGAGGATGTAGGCGGCGTCCTGGGCGAGGGGCGGCGCGGGCAGTTCCCCGCCGGTCGGGCGCGGGACGGACGGATCGTCCAGCAGCAGGAGGCCGGGCCCGGGGGGCAGCGCGTCGGCGGCCTCCGCCGTGGAGAGCACGAGCCGGGGCGACGCGGTGTCCAGGATCAGTTCGTTGCGGACCCGTGGATGGGACGGGTCGAGCGGTACGTGGACGGCGCCGGCCCGCAGTACGGCCAGCAGCGCGACGACGTAGGACGAGGTACGGGGGAGCGCGACGGCCACCCGGTCGCCGTGGCGGACACCCGAGGCGTGCAGGGTCCGGGCCAACCGCTCGACCCGCTCGTGGAGTTCACCGAAGGTGAGCCGGCCGTCGGCGGCGACGACCGCGGTGCGGCCCGGAGTGACGATCACGCGGGTGGCCAGTACGTCCAGCACCGTCCAGTGCGGCACGTCGAGCCCGGGGTGGCCGGGCGGCATCTGCTCGCGTGGACGGGGGACGGCGCGCGGGAGTTCGTCCAGCGCGGCCCGGTGCTGGTCGGCCGTCAGGAAGTCGAGGTCCGGGTACGGCAGGTCGGGTGCGGTCAGCGCGGCGGTCAGCAGCCGGACGAAGTGCTCCGCGAACCGTTCGGCGGTCCGGTGGTCGAACAGGTCCTCGCTGTACTCCAGTTCGCCGCTGATCCCGGCGGGCGCGCCGAGGGCGTCGTGGTGTTCCCGCAGGTCCCAGGTCAGGTCGAACTTGGCACCGCCGCGTCCCACGGACGGTTCATGACGGACCGTCAGTTCCGGCAGGGCGAGGCGCGGCGGCGGGGTGTTGTCGAGGCTGAGCATCACCTGGAACAGCGGATGGCGCGACAGGGCGCGGGCGGGCGCCAGCTCCTCCACGATCCGCTCGAAAGGCAGTTCCTGGTGGGCGTACGCGGTCAGGTCGGTGTCCCGTACCCGCCGCACCAGCTCCCGGAACGCGGGGGCGCCCGAGGTGTCCGTGCGCAGCGCGAGCGTGTTGACGAAGAATCCGATGAGGTCGCCGACGCTCTCGTCGGTACGGCCCGCGACCGGGGTGCCGATCACGATGTCCTCCCCGGCGCCGAGCCGGGTCATGAGGGCGGCGAGCCCGGCGTGCAGCACGATGAAGGCGCTCGACCCGCTGGACCCGGCCAGCTCCGCGAGCGCGCGGTGGGCCGCGGGACCGATCCGTACGGGCACGGAGGCTCCGGCACCCGAGGGCCGGGCCGGGCGCGGCCGGTCGGTGGGGAAGGTGACCTCGTGGGCCGCCCCGTCGAGCACCCCGGACCAGTGGGCGAGCCGGCGCCGGGCGAGGCCGTCCTCGTCCCGGGGGTCGCCCAGCAGCTCCCGCTGCCAGAGCGCGTGGTCGGCGTACTGGACGGGCAGGGGTTCCCACGCGGGCGCCGTGCCGCCCCGGCGCGCGGTGTAGGCGTCGGAGAGATCACGCGTCAGCGGTGCCATGGACCAGCCGTCGGCGGCGATGTGGTGCAGTGTCAGCACGAGCAGATGGTCCTCCGCGCCGTACGCGAACAGCTCGGCGCGCAGCGGAAGTTCGTGCTCCAGGTCGAACGGGGAGGTGTCCGGCCGCACGGCCGCCCCTTCGGCGGCCTCGGTCACGGACAGCTCCGGCCGTGCCGGTTCGGCCGGCAGGACGCGCTGGTACGGGCCGTCCGCGTCCTCGCCGAAGACGGTACGCAGGCTCTCGTGCCGCCCGACCAGGTCCGCCAGGGCGCCGGCCAGCGCCGACCGGTCCAGCGGTCCGCTCAGCCGCAGCGCGACCGGCAGGTGGTAGGCGGTGCCCGCCCCGCCCATCTTCTCCAGCAGCCACAGGCCCTGCTGGCCGGCGGAGAGCGGCAGCCGGTCCGGGCGCGGCACGACCGCCGTCAGCGGGGGCCGGGCCGGTGAGGCGGTGTCCAGCAGCGCGGCCAGGGCCGCCGGGGTCGGTGACTCGAACAGCGACCGGATCGGGATCTCCGCGCCGAAGCGTCCGCGGATCAGGCTGACCAGTTGGGTCGCGAGCAGCGAATGCCCGCCCAGCGAGAAGAAGTTGTCGTCCCGCCCGACCCGGGGCAGGCCCAGGCAGTCCGCGAACACCTCGCACATCAGGGCCTCGTCCGGGGTGCGCGGGGCGCCGCCGGGCGCCGCGACCGGACGGGCGCGCGGCAGCCGGCCGGGGTCCAGCTTGCCGTTGGGGGTGAGCGGCAGCCGCTCCACGGCGGCGTAGGCGGTGGGCACCATGTGCTCGGGGAGCACGGCGGCCAGTGCGTCCCGTACGGTCGTCGCGCCGGGTTCGGGGAGGTCCGGGTCCGCCACCCAGTACGCGGCGAGCCGTTGCGGACCGTCCGCGGGGGCGGTCAGCACCACGGCCGCCCCGGTGATCCCGGGCAGCCCGCGCAGGACCGCCTCGATCTCGCCGGTCTCCACCCGGTGGCCCCGGAGCTTGATCTGCCGGTCGCTGCGGCCCAGGTACTCCAGCGAGCCGTCCGCGCCCCAGCGGGCCAGGTCCCCGGTGCGGTACATCCGGCCGCCGGGCGGCCCGAACGGGTCGGGGAGGAACCGTTCGGCCGTCAGTCCGGTGCGGCCCGCGTAGCCGCGTGCGACGCCTTCGCCGGAGAGGTACAGCTCACCGGTGGCGCCCTGCGGCAGGGGGTGGAGCGAGGGGTCCAGCACATACGCCCGCGCCCCGGCGACGGGGCGCCCGATGACCGGCTTGTCCCCGGTGACGCGGCTGGTGACCGCGTTGACCGTGGTCTCCGTCGGGCCGTAGAAGTTGAACACCAGCAGATCGGGGTGGACGGCGAGTTCGTTCCACAGCGCGTCGTCGACGGCTTCCCCGCCGAGTGCGATGACACGTGGCCGGTGGCCGCCCCCGGTGAGGAGCCCCGCGGTGACCATCTGCCGCAGATGGGTGGGGGTGGTCTCGACGGCGTCGATACGGCGCGCGGCGAGGAACTCCACCAGCGCCTCGGGGTTTCTGCGGGTGTCGTCGTCCACGAGGTGCAGTTCGTGTCCCGCGACCATCCACAGCACCGGGTCCCAGGACGCGTCGAACGAGGTCGCGGCGGTCAGGGCGACCCGCAGCCGGCGGCCCAGCGCCCGTTCGGCGAGCGCGTGGGAGTCGTGGCGGTGGTGCCCGAGCAGATTGCTCAGGGAGCGGTGTTCCACGACGACGCCCTTGGGGCGGCCCGTCGAGCCGGAGGTGTAGATGATGTACGCGGCGTCGTGCGGTCCGGGACGGACCGGCTCGCCGTCGGCCGGGTCCGCCGCCGCCGTGTCCACGAGCGCCGGGTCCACCAGGGGGAGCCCCTTCGCGGCGGTCAGCCGGGCCAGGCCCTGAGCCGCCGCCACCAGTACGGCCGGACGCGCGTCCTCGATCATGTGGTCGAGCCGGTCGGCCGGATACGCGGGGTCGAGGGGCAGATAGGCCGCGCCGGTCCGCATCACCGCGAGCATCGTGGCCACCAGGTCGGTGGAGCGGGCGAGCCCGACCGCCACACAGGTCCCGGGGCGGGCGCCCCGTGCGGAGAGCACGGCGGCGAGAGCCGTGACCCGCTCCGCGAGCCCGCCGAACGTCAGCCGGCTCTCCCCGTGCACCACCGCCGTCGCGTCGGGGGTACGGAGCGCCTGGTCGGCGAGTTGCTCGGGCAGTGTCTTCACCGGCTCCGCCGCCCCGGGGCGGGCGCTCTCCCCCGCGCCCAGGCGGATAACCCGGCGGTGTTCGTCGTCGCCCACGATCCGCAGGGAGCCGATCTGACGGTCCGGGTCGTCCGCGAACGCCTCGATCAGCCGGCGGCAGCGCTCCTGGTGCCCGGCGAGTTCCGCGCGGGAGTGGAGCCCCGGATTGCCCAGGAGATCCATCCGGAAACCGCCGTCCGCGTACGACGCGTGCACGGCGACGGTCAGGTCCGCCACGGGGCCGATCGAGAGATTGCGCAGGGTCGCGGTACCCGGGCCGAAGCGCAGGGTGCCGTCGAAGGCCAGCACATTGACCGAGGGCCCCGTCAGCGGCTCGTTCCGCCCGGTCAGACCACGCAGGGAGCGCAGGCTCTCGGCGGGGAAACGCTGATGCCGCAGGATCCGCCGCGCCTGGGCCGAGGCGCGCTTGGCGACGTCCGCCACCCGGTCCGACGCGGATATCTCCAGCCGCAGGGGCAGCACGTTGGAGAGCATGCTCGGCGTGGCACGCGCCGCCTCTGTCCGCCGGGCGGTGACGGGAAGCCCGAGCACGACCTCCCCGACTCCCCGGCTGCGGTGCAGATAGACCCCGGTGGCCGCCATGAAGAAGGTCGGCCAGGCCACCCCCGCCCGCCGCGCGGCGGCGCGCAGCCGATCCGCGCCGGCCGCGTCGAACTCCCCCGCCACGGAGTGGAATCCGTGCCCGGGAGCCGCCGATCCCCCGGCGAGTCCGACGGGTGCGGGCGCCCCGTCCAGGTACTCCGTCCAGAAGGCGCGGTCGGCCGTGTACTCCTCCGACGCACGGTAGGCACGGTCCTCCTCGACGACCGCGCCGAGTCCCGCTCCCGGCGCCCGGGCGGGCAGGACCCGGGCTGCGTCCGGCCGGGTGTAGACCTCGGCGATACGGGACAGGGCGAGGGCCGCCCCGTAACCGTCCAGCGCGAGATGGTGCACCTGCTGGTGGAAGAGGTGGCGCTCCTCGCCCAGCCGGTAGAGGACCATCCGTACCAGGGGCCCCCGGGCGATGTCGGCCGGCACCGTCAGTTCCGCCCGCATCCGGCGCACCGCCTCGCCGTACGGGTCGTCCGCCGCGGACAGGTCGACCAGCGGGACCTCGACCCCGCCGGAGGCGTGCACCGTCTGGAAGGGGACGCCGTCACGTTCCCCGAAGGTCAGCCGCAGCGCATCCGTCTCCGCGACCACCTGACGCACGGCCGCCCGCAGCCGCGCCGGATCCATGGGGCCGGTGACATCGGCGTATTCGGCGACGTTGTACGAAGGATTCCCGGGATCGAGCTTCTGCGCGAACCACAATCCCCGCTGAGCGGCGGTCAGGGGAAGGACCTTCGGCACGGTGCCGTCGTACATCGCGTCGGTCACGGATTACTACCTCTGCAAGTTCTGGCGTCGAGAAGCACGGGGGACGTCTGTTGGCGGGCCACGACGAGCGCTCCTCCAGAACCGCCGTCGCCCGGAATGGGCTTCCGGGAATGTGTTCGGAGGCGTGGCGTCACCGGATTGGCGCTGTGATCCAGCCCACATGACGGCTTCTCAGCACGGATCCTGCCTCGTGAGGAGAGGTGGATCACATGTGCAGGAGAGACCGATCCCTATCCTCACCGGCAACGAACACCAGGCTGAGAACGCTGTTCCGTACGAGGCTTGGAGGGCCTTTGCGTACTTCCCGTTCAACTCTGCGCTGGGGAATGACGACCGTGACCGCGGGGGCGATTGTGCTGATATCCGCGGGCGGCGCGACGGCGGCGCCCGTTTCCGCACCCGAGCGGGAACGGACGGCGGCGACCGCCGTTCCGCAGAATGCCTACCGAGGCGTTCAGGGGGCGAATTTCTGTCTGCTCTCCCGCTGCACCGTCGGTGATTCCGGCAGTGGCGGCTCCGCCGGACCGAGCAATACCCAGGGTGTCAATTTCTGTCTGCTGGCGCTCTGCACCGTGCGCCCCTGAACCGTACGGAACCGGACGGCGTCCTCAGGAGGACACCGTCCGGGCCGGGCCGCGCGGCGGCGTCCGGTCAGCCCGCGCGGGGGACGTAGTAGGGCCGGTTGTGGGCGGCGACGGGGGCCGACTGGTACGTCCACGCACCGGCGGCGGGGGTGTCGCCGACATGGGCGGTCAGGTCGGCGCCGACGGGCGAGGCCGGGTCGTGCACGGTCAGCTCCGCCCGCTCCGACGCGCCGGCCAGCGAGATGTACTGGTAGGGCTGGTAGACGTTCATGGGCCCGGCCAGCGGCCGGCCGGTGTCGTCGGTGCCGTAGCCGGTGATGGGCGTGTTGTTGACGGGGACGCGGGGCAGCCCGTCCAGATCGGCCCGGAAGGAGAAGAGCGCCCGGTCCTGCGGGTCGACGGCCGGGGCGCCGGGGGTGTGGGTGGCCTGCCCGCACGCGACGGTCCAGACGTCACCGGCCGGGCCGTTGAGCGAGGGAAGGGTCGTCCCGAACCAGGCGGGGTACTTTGGCTCTCCGTAGAGCCGCGTACCGGCCTCGATCGCCAGCGGGTTGTCGCACAGGACGTGGAGCCGGGCGATACCGAGCAGCTTGGTCTGGTCGTGGCCGTGGGCGTACTGCTCGTACGTGAGCCGGGCGAGGCGGTCGGCGCCGGTCGTGGGGTGCGCGACGATGCTGTACTCGATCTCCTGGGTGATGCCGCCGCCGTTCGGATACTGGGCGAAGTAGAGCTGGTAGTTGAGGGTGACGCAGGCCAGCCCGTCGAAGTCGGCGGCGGTCAGGTCCGGGTGGTGTTCGGCCAGCGTCTTGCGCACCGGCGCGGGATCGACGAGGAAGTCGAGGCCGATGTTGTGCAGGGCCCCGTAGTGGAAGGGCAGTTGGTACGGGGCGGCGACGGGCGGCAGCGAGAGAGGGTCGGTCATGGGGCGTCTGTCTCCTCCGAAGTGGCGTGGCCGGGAGCGTTCGCGGTGGCCGGCGGGTGGATCGTGACGCGCTCCGCGGACAGGTCGCGATGGATCTGTTCGGCACTGCGCAGGGTGATCGCGGCCATCGTGAGCGTCGGGTTGGACGTGCCGAGGGAGGGCATGCTGCCGCAGCCCACCACGTAGAGGTTGGGGTGGTCCCAGGCGCGCTGCCAGGAATCGACGACGGAGTCGGCGGGCCGCTCGCCCATGATGTGCGTACCGGCGCCGTGGCCCGCGCCCCGGTAGGCGTAGGGCCGGCCGCCGTACTCGAACCATCCGGGCTGGGACGGCCCCGACGCGTACCGGCTGTGGTCCTCCGCCCCGAGCAGGGCGAAGATCTCGTCGGACACCGACTTGGCCGCGGCGATGCCCTTCTTCACATGGTCGGACAGGTCGTAGGTCAGAACGGGGCGCGGGTTGCCCAGCGGGTCACGGTGGTGGGGGTCGAGCGTGACGCGGTTGGCGGGATCGGCGCTCTGCTCCATCTCGAACTGCAAGGCGAACTGCCGCCCGACGCGGTCCCCGACGGCCTGTCGCAGCTCCGTACCGAACAGTCCCCGTCCCCGGTTGAGGAGGGCGACGACCTCGTGGCCGGGCGGGCCCACGGCCCAGGTCCAGCCCCAGTTGCCGATCTCCACCCGGAACGGGGCGCGTACACCGCGGGCGGGGCCGAAACGGAACCCCTCCAGACCGGATGTCGAACCGGGCCCGCGGTAGGGGCCCGTCCGCTCCGGCATCAGGCCCCAGGTGAGCAGGACGGGGTGGTCCATCAGATTGCGGCCCACCTGGTCGCTGGAGTTGGCGAGGCCGGAGGTGAGCAGGAGGCGGGCGTTCTCGATCGCGTGCGCGGCCAGGACGACCGTCGTCCCCCGTGCCACCCGCCGGGTGACCGAGGAGGGCCGGGTGGGGTCGTCGTACCGCTGGTACTCGACTCCGGTGATCCGGCCGGCCGGGTCCGCCAGCAGGCGGCCGGCCACCGCGCGGGTGAGGAGGGTGACGTTCGGGCCCCAGCGTTTCTGGGTGCGCAGCGGGGTGTACTTCGCCCCCGTGGGGCAGACCGGGATACAACTGGCGCTGCCTTCGCAGACGGGGCCGTGCTCGGCGGTGGCCGCGCTGTTGCGTGCCTGGGGCGTCCCGACGACCCTCAGTTCGACGTGGCCGGGGTACGAGGGATCGGTGACCTTCCGTCCGTCGAGCCGCTCGGCCATGAGCCGGTCCAGGTGGCTCGCGGGTAAGGGCCGGTGCGCGAAGGTGTGGCCGTCCGCGAGCGGGAGACCGACGAGGTCCCGTTGTTCCTCCGGGTCGCCCGCGACACCCAACTCCTGTTCCGCGGCCCGGTAGTACGGTTCCAGCTCCGCGTAACCGACCGGCCAGTCACGGCCGTACCCGAAGTCCGAGGTGCGGAAGTCCTCCGGGTGCATCCGCGGCGCCAGCCCCGTCCACGCGGTGCCCGTACCGCCGTTGACGCGGAGATAGCCGCTCGCGTACGGCAGCCGGCCGTTCTGGAGGAAGTATCCGCCGGCCCGGTATCCGCCACCGGTGCGGCCACCGAGATCCGGTACGTCGGGGGACGGCACCAGGGGGTTCGGCGCGATCGCCGCGCCGGGGACCTTCGCCGCCGCGGACCGGAACCGTTCCGCGTCCGCCTCGGGCTCCCCGCCCAGGCCCGCCTCCAGGACCAGGACACTGCGGCCGCGGTCCCCCAACTGCCGTGCCACCAGCGATCCCGCGACCCCCGCGCCGACCACGATCACGTCGAAGTACCGTTCGCCGGTCAACGGCCCCCGCCTCCCGCCGTACCGGCCGGGACCTCGGCCCAGGTGCCGTGGCCGGGCTGGGCCGCGCCGGGCGCGTGGCCGCCGAAGGTGCGCCAGACCAGCCCGTGGGCGTAGGCCCGCCCGGACACCAGGGAGGGCGGGGCCCCGCCGTCGCCGCCCGTCGGCCCCGGCCACTCCCCCAGGTACCAGAGCCGGCAGACGGCCCGCGCGAGGTCACCCAGCCGTGCGTCGTCGTCCAGCGCCGTACGGGCGTCGGCCGTCGTCCCGGTCAGGGTGTCCACCAGCCGTGCGTAGAGGGCCGGTTCCACCCGCCGGGTGACCAGCTCCCGGTAGGTCCCGGCCATGCCGGTCTCCGTCAGTTCGGCGGTGTCGAACCCCGTCAGCAGGGCGGAGAGGGCCAGGAACCGCTCGGCCTCCTGGCCGGGACCGGCCGTGGTCCCGTACGGATCCGGCGCGTTCACCCGGTGTCCCGGCCCCGGTCGGCACTCTCGCCACCGATGATCAGCGCCATCGCTCACACCTTCCTTCGGGTCGCCCCCACGGGGCCCGGCCCATCAGCCGGGATCCCTACCTCCGCACGGGGCACTTCATGCGCCGGACCCTCGCCCGTCGTGCGGAGCCGGTGACGCAGAGCGACGTACGGGCGAGGCGGGCCCGCCCGCCGGGCGGATCGCGGTCCCACCGTCCTCGGAGAAGGGTGCATGATGCTGCCCATGAACGAACCGTCACGAAGCACCGATAGTTCTCACATCACCGCATTACATGACGAATTGGCACACGCCGGTGTGCGGACCGTCATCGGCGCCGTCGTCAACTCGGCGGGACTCACGCTCGCCAAGAGCGTCCCGGTCGCCCGGCTGGGCGCCTTCCACCGGAGCGGCATGGGCGCGGCCGGAGTCTGGCACGTGTTCTGCGCGGACGGGGCCATCGCGTTCACCGATTCGATCGGCGCGGTCGGGGACCTGCGGCTGCGACTGGACCTGGACGGGCTGCGCGACCTCGGCGGCGGCCTGGCCTGGGGACCGGCGGACTTCTTCGCGCAGTCGGGCGAACCGGACCCGCGATGCCCGCGCGGGCTGCTGCGTACCGTCGAGCGCCGGCTCGCGCAGGCCGGTCTGGAGGCGCGCGTGGGACATGAGCTGGAGTTCGTGCTGGTCGCACCGGACGGCTCGGCGCTGGAGGACACCTCGTGGGTGCCGTACGGCGTCACCGGTCTGCTGGACCGCGAGAGCCTGCTCGCGGATCTGCTCGCCGCGACGGACGCCGCCGGTATCGGTATGGAGCAGATGCACTGCGAGTACGGCCGTCACCAGTTCGAGTTCTCTCTCTCGCCGGTCGCGCCGGTCGCCGCCGCCGACGCCGTGGTGCTGGCCAGGACCCTGGTCGGCCGGGTCGTCCGGCGCCACGGGCTGCGGGCGTCGTTCTCCCCCGTCCCGTTCCCCGGACACCTCGGCAACGGCGCTCACCAGCACTTCTCGCTCACCCGCGACGGCCTGAGCCTGTTCGCGGGCGGTACGGGGCCGCACGGGATGACGGCCGAGGGCGGCGCGGCCATCGGCGGTGTCGTGCGCGGACTGCCCGAGGTCCAGGGGCTCCTGACCGGCTCGGTCCTCTCCGGCGAGCGCCTGGCACCCGGCCGGTGGGCGGGCGCCCACGCCTGCTGGGGGCTGGAGAACCGTGAGGCCGCCGTACGTTTTCTGCGGGACGGCCCCGGCAATCCGCACGGGGCGAACTTCGAGGTGAAGGTCATCGATCCGTCCGCGAACGTCTACACCGCCTCGGCCGCGGTGCTCGCACTCGCCCTGGAGGGCATCACGACGGGGGCACCGCTGCCGGCGGAGGTCGCCGACGACCCGGTGACGCCGCCCGCCGGCCGGCAGGGGGCGGCGGCGCCGGTCGCCGTGCTGCCGCACGACATCCCCGCCGTGATCGACCTGCTCGACAAGTCGCCACTGGCCCGCCGGCTGGTGGGTGACGGGATCGTCGACACGACGGTGGTGACCCGGCGTCACGAACAGACCCACCACGCGGAGAAGACACCGGAGGAACGCGCCGAACTGCTGCGCCTCGCCTGGAGCGTGTAGGGGCCCTGCCGAGGGAGCGCCGGCGCCCAGGGCGCGGTGCGACGTGACCGCCGCGCCGTCGGGCCCGCTCGGGGCCCTGTCCGCGCCCGCACCCCCGGGGCCCCGGGCGGCGTCACCGTCGAGGCGACACCTCCGGAGCCCCGAGAGCCCACGCGTACAGCTCAACTCAGTTGATCCGAACGGCACTTCCCGCGGCGATCACGCCGGGTCGATACGGGAGACGCCGCCACCGATACCGAGGACGTACAGCTCGCCGTCCCCTCCCTGCACGAAGGAGATGACCTCGCCGCCGTTGACTCCGAGGTCGCTCTCGCCGGTCACCTCGCCGTTCTCCACCCGCAGGGCGCGGACGGTGCCGTCGCAGTAGTCGCTGAACAGGTACTGCCCTTCGAGTTCCGGGATCGCGTCGCCGCGGTAGACGTATCCGCCGGTCACCGAGCAGCCGAGACCGTTACGGTCGTACTCGTGGATCGGCGGTACGTGGTTCGCGGGCTCCGTGCCGCCCCGGAAGGGGTGGTTGCCCTCCATCTGCGACCAGCCGTAGTTCTCGCCGCCCTCGCTGTCCGCCGGGGCCCAGTCGATCTCCTCCCACTCGCTCTGGCCCACGTCGCCGATCAGCAGGTCGCCCGTGCCCGCGTCGAAGGAGAACCGCCACGGGTTGCGCAGCCCGTACGCCCAGATCTCGTCCCGGGCGTTCGGAACGTCCACGAAGGGGTTGTCCGACGGAATCGCGTACGGCTCGCCGCCGCTCGGGTCGATCCGCAGCATCTTGCCGAGCAGGGTGTCGAGGTTCTGCCCGTTGCCGTGCGGGTCTCCGCCCGAGCCGCCGTCGCCGAACGCGATGTAGAGGTAGCCGTCGGGGCCGAACTGGATGTCCCCGCCGTTGTGGTTGGCGTACGGCTGCGTCTGGGTGAGGACGGTGCGCCGGGTGTCCGGCTGGATCCCGCCGTCCCGTACGGCGAACTCGTCCACGGTGCTGGTGCCTTCGAGGTCCGTGAAGGAGATGTAGAAGTGCGCGAACTCCTTGTCGAACGCGACGCCCAGCAAGCCGCGTTCACCGTCGGTGGTGGTCTCGTCGGATATGTCGAGGACGGGCTCACCGAGCCCCTGGTCGTCCAGAACCCTTACGGTGCCCGCGCGTTCGGCTATCCAGACGGTGTCACCGGGACCGGCGGCGCCGGCGATGGGATTCTGGGCCCTGGCCACCTCCGTGAGCACGACCTCCGCTCCCTGGTGCGGAGTTGTCCGCTCGTCGGCCGAAGCCGAGGACAGGGCGAGGGAGGCGATGAGGCAGATGGTGCCGATGATCGCCGAGCTTCTGGTGCGAACTTTCACCGTGAGCCTCCTAGAGGCGGCGAATGGGGGGAACCCGGCTGCGTGGGGCAGAGTGGTGTGGGTGTCGCCCGCGCCAGCGCGCAACCTGGGTGGGGGGATTGTGTGCTACTGGCTCCGGCTGAGAGTACAGGGGCAGGAGCGCTTGGAGTAGACCAATGCTCCGTATCGGGCGGGATCCCACCAGCGGCGCACGAGCCGCTCCTCGTCCGCGTCCCGCCGTGCGGCAGTATGGGGCGCATGAGCGTAGTCAAGATCAACGTACTGACCGTCCCCGCCGAGCAGCGCGAGACGCTGGAGAAGCGCTTCGCGTCCCGTGCCCACGCCGTGGAGAACTCCGACGGATTCGAGTGGTTCGAACTCCTCCGCCCCGTCGAAGGCACCGACAGCTACCTCGTCTACACGCGCTGGCGGGACGAGGAGTCCTTCCAGGCATGGATGGAGGGCCCCATGAAGGCGGCCCACCGGGGCGGCGGCGAGGCCGGCGGCGAGCGCCCCAAGCCTGCCGCGAGCGACTCCGCCCTCTGGTCCTTCGAGGTCGTGCAGCAGGCGGCGCCGGCGGACTCGTAGGACCTCGGGGAGGGGCGCCCCGACCACGGACCGAGGGGGCCGTCGGTCGCCGGGAGTAGGTCCCGCGCCTCAGGCGCGCTCCGTGCCCCCCGGCTAGGGTCGGCCCTCATGGAGACCACGGGAGTCGTCGGCCGCCGGACGGCGGAGCGCACGCGCGACACGCTGGCGCGGCTCGTCGCCGAGCGGGACGTCTGGGTGTCGACGGCTCACCCCGATCACGGGCCGCACCAGGTGCCGCTGTGGTTCCTGTGGGACGGACGGGCGGTGTGGATGTGCACCGGCGCCACCTCCGCGACCGCGCGGAACGTCCGCCGGGAGCCGCGCGTGCGCCTGGCGCTGCCGGACACCTTCGACGTGGTGCTCCTCCAGGGTGCGGCGGAGTGCTTCCCCGACCGGCAGGTGCCCGCGGACGCGGCGGAGGCGTTCGCCGGCAAGTTCGGGTGGGATCCGCGGGCGGAGGACGGGGCCTTTCTGTACGTACGCGTGGTCCCGAGGACGGTGCGCGCCTGGCGCGGCGAGCCGGAACTCCGCGGGAGAGTCATCATGCGCGACGGGACATGGCTGGACTGACGTCCCGGCCCCGCCCCACCGCCCCGCCCCGCGCACACCGCACGCCCCGCTCCCCCGTTCGCGGCTCACACCGTGGTGTCGAGCCCCGTGGGGTCGAGCCCAGGGGTGTCCAGCCACGTCTGCAGGAGGTCGCAGAGCGGGGCAAGTTCGCCGTCCAGCTCCGGGAGGAGCGCGGGGGACGGTGACGGTTCGGGGAGCCAGCTCCGCAGCACCGCGAGGAACGCCGCCTGTACGGCGCCGCCGATGCTCTGGGCCATCACACCGCTCTCCGGTATGCCGTGCCGGCGGGCGACGAACCCGGTGACGGCCGCCGCCCAGCTCAGCCAGTGCGCGGACTCCTCCGAGCGCAGGTCGGGAGAGCTGTCGAGAAGCGCGAAGCGTTCCATCCACAGGCTGGAGTCCTCGATGGACAGCGCGAGGTTCCTGACCACGCAGGCGCGGACGGCGCGCATCGTCGGCTCTGCGGGGTCCGTGGCGTCGAGCAGGTCGGAGAGACGCCGGGTGTGGAGGTCGAAGGTGCCCCAGACGATCTCCGACTTCGTCCCCCAGTAGCGGAACACACTCGTCCGGCTGACCCCGCTCGCCTCGGCGATCATCGGGATCGTGGTCGCCCCGTAACCGTGGTCGAGGAAGAGGCGGATCGCGACGCGCTCGATCTCCTCGCGGGACGACACCGCGGGCCGGCCGGGTGACCGCCGTCGCGGCGGCGGTGGGGTCGCGTGCATGCCCGTCCTGTCCCCCGCCCCTGTCAGGGGGCGAGTACATTGTGATACTCAGTACCAGAATAGAAGGCGCACCTCGTCGCGGTGCTGAAGGGACCGTACTCGACGGAGGGAGGAGCCCCCGTGGAACAGGACACCGCACGGGACGGGACAGCGCCCGCCCCGCCGTCCGCGGCCCCGGTGGCGGCCGGCCTCGTCACCGGGGAGCGAACCCGCGAGGGGACGGGCCGCGCCCGCGCCCCGCGAGGCACCGCACGGGACGGGACGGCGCCCCGCAGCAAGCGAAAGAGAGAGCGACCATGCAACTCGACGGCAAACGCACCATCGTGACCGGCGGTTCCCAGGGCATCGGCGAGGCCACCGTGCGCGCCTTCGCGCGGGAGGGCGCGCGGGTGTGGTCGCTCGACCTCACCCAGGACGCCGGTGAGCGCGTCGCGGCCGAGGCGACGGCGGAGGGCCCCGGCACGGTCACGTTCCGTCGCGCCGACATCGCCGACAAAGACGCCGTCGACGCCGCGTTCGACGAGGCGGTCGGCGCGCTCGGCGGCCTCGACGTGCTGGTCAACGTGGCCGGCCTGCAACGCAGCTCGCCCGCCGCCGAGATCACCGACGAGCTGTGGGAGACCGTCTTCCGGGTCAACGTCCTGGGGACGATCCACACCAACCAGGCGGCCCACCGGGCCATGCGGCCGGGCGGCGCGGGCGCGATCGTCAACTTCGGCTCGATGTCCGGGTTCACCGGCGAGCTGACCAACGCCACCTACGGGGCGTCGAAGGCCGCCGTCCACACCTGGACGCGCACCGTGGCCCGCGAGTGGGGACCGGACGGGATACGGGTCAACGCCGTGCTCCCGTACGTCAACACCCCGATGTTCGACAAGTACCGCGGCTCGCTCACCCCGGAGGAACTCCTGGCGTACGACGCGGAGATCGCGAAGTCGATCCCGCTCGGCGGCAGGTTCGGCGACGCCGACACCGATCTCGCGCCCGTGCTGGTGTTCCTCGCGAGCGACGCGTCGCACTTCATCACCGGGCAGCTCCTGCCCGTCGACGGCGGACTGACCAGCGTCCGCTGACGGCCACCACCGGCCCGGCGGGTCCGCCACCGTCACCACGGTGCGCTCCCGCCCGGCCACCACGTACCACCAGAGGAAGAAGAAACACCCATGAGGGCATGGCAGTTCACCGGTGTGAACGAACCGCTGCAGCTCGTCGAGCTGCCCGTACCGACCCCGGCCGCGGGCGAGATCGTACTCGCCGTCAAGGCGGCGGGAATCTGTCACAGCGACGTCAGTTTCATCGACGGCACGATCACCTCGCTGCTCGGGCACGTCCCGATCACGCTCGGCCACGAGACCGCCGGGGTCGTCACCGCCGTCGGTGAGGGCGTCACCGGCTTCGCCGTCGGCGACCGGGTCGGCGTCCCGGCCACCACCGAGGGGCCGGGCACCGCGGTCGACGGCGGATTCGCGGAGTACGTGGCGGTGGAGGCGCGGCTCGCCGTCCGGGTACCCGACGCCGTCGGCTTCGAACAGGCCGCGCCCGCCATGGACGCGGCGCGGACGGCCTACCGCGCCGTCGAGACGTTCGGCCATGTCGAGGCCGGGATGAACGTCGGCATCATCGGCTTCGGCGGTCTCGGCTCGCTCGGCGCGCAGATCGCGAAGGCCGTCGGGGCCACCGTGTACGTGGCCGAGGTGAACGAGTCCGCCTGGGACCGGGTCAGGGAACTCGGGGTGGGCGGCGTCTCCGCCGACATCCGGGACTTCGAGGACGCCGGACTGGACGTCGTCATCGACTTCGCCGGGTTCGGTACGACGACCGCCTCCGCCGTGGACGCCGTCAAGCACGGCGGCCGGATCGTGCAGATCGGCCTGGCCCGGGAGACGGCGACGATCTCCATGCAGAAGATCACGATGAAGGAGATCACCCTCGTCGGAGCGTCCAACGGCGAGAAGTCCGAGGCGGAGGCCGTCCTCGGCCTCCTCGCCACCGGGGCGCTGCGCTCCCACACCGTACCGATCTCGTTCGAACAGATCCCCGAGTACATCGGCAAGCTCACGACCGGCGAGCTGCCCGGACGCGCCGTCGCCCTGCTGTAGCGGCGGGAGCGCCTTCCGTAGTGGCGGGCGTGCCGTAGTGGCGGGCCTGCCGCAGCGGCGGGAAACCGGCCGCCGGAACGGGCCGGGGGCCGCCGGGATCCACACGCGTGTCGCATCCCGGGCGGCTCCTGGCCCGGGCCGCCGCCCACAACGACGCCGAACGGTGCCGGGCGACGAGTTCCACCGACAATAAAATCCACCTTGACAAAAAATCTCGTCGGTCGCATCCTGGAACGGTGCTGGATGTCGCCGTGATCGAAGAACCCGCCGCGGCCGAGGCGTCCCTGGACCCCATACGGTCCCGGATCCTCGCCGCCCTCGCCGAGCCCGGCTCGGCCGCCATGCTGGCGGCCCGGCTGGGGCTGCCCCGGCAGAAGGCCAACTACCACCTCAAGGAACTGGAACGGCACGGACTGGTCGAGCTGTCCGAGGAGCGCCGCAGGGGCAGCGTCACCGAGCGGGTGTACCGCGCCACCGCCGCCTCGTACGTGATCTCCCCCAGCGCCCTGGCCGCCGTCAGCCCGGATCCCGCCCGCTCCCCCGACCAGCTCTCCGCCCGCTGGCTGCTGGCGCTGGGGTCCCGGCTGGTGCAGGAGGTCGGCACGCTGCTGACCGGTGCCACCCGGACCGGGCGGCGCCTCGCCACGTTCGGCGTCGACGCCGAGGTACGGTTCGCCTCCGCCGCGGACCGTACGGCCTTCGCCGGCGAACTGGCCCAGGCGGTGGCGACCCTCGTCGCCCGCTACCACGACGAGTCCGCCCCGGAAGGCCGGGATCACCGTGTCGTGGTCGGGCTCCACCAGATCCCCGCCCCACAGCCCGGCGCGCCCGGGGACAACGCCACCGACGGTGCGGCCGGACCGCCGCCGCGACGCCCCGGGGGAACGCCCGGCGCCCGCCCCGGAGCAGGACAGGACGGCACACCATGACGCACCCGTTCGAGATCGAGCTGGAGACGACCCTGCCGGCCGGCCCGGACCAGGTCTGGGAGGCGATCGCGACAGGACCGGGGATCGACTCCTGGTTCATGGGCCGCAACGAGATCGAGGCGCGCGAGGGCGGTGTCGCCGCCATGACCACCGGAGGCCACCGGGAGGAGGCGGTGATCACCGCGTACAAACCCGGCGAGCGCTTCGCCACCCGTACGTCCACCGCCGAGGACGGCCGGTTCATGGCCTTCGAGTACCTGGTCGAGGGGCGGGACGGCGGCAGCACCGTACTCCGTGTCGTGCACAGCGGACTCCTCGGCGACGACTGGCAGGACGAGTACGACGCGCTGCGCCGTGGCTGGCCCTTCCATCTCCACACCCTCCGCGAGTACCTGACCCACTTCCCCGGCCGCGGCGGCGTGCCGGTCTTCGCCATGGCACCGGCGGACGGGCGGTCGGAGCGGGAGATCCGGGCGGCGCTCGTCCACGGGCTGTCGCTGCCGGACCCGCCTGTCGTGGGCGGCCGGGCGCATGCCGAGCCGGCCGGTCTGCCGCCCCTGGACGGCGAGGTGGTCTGGTCCGACGACGAGCGCGTGGGGATCCGTACCGCCGACGGGCTCTACACCTTCCACCACGGCTCCGGCATGGCGTTGATCTTCCACCACCTGTTCGGACCGGACACGGGGCAGGCCGAGGCCGCCTGGCAGCGGTGGCTCGCCGGGCTCCTCGGCCAGGGCCTCCCGCACTCCCGGCCGCCCCGCCCCACCGACACGAGGAACTGAGGACATCCGATGCGTACCCTGATCAGCACCGCCTTCATCTCGCTCGACGGCGTCATGGAGGCGCCCGGCGGCGAACCGGGCTACCGCAACGCCGGATGGACCTTCAAGGACATCGACTTCGTCCCCGAGGCTTTCGACCTCAAGGGACGGGAGCAGAGCGAGTCCACCGCGCTCCTGCTGGGCCGGGTCAGCTACCAGGCCTTCAGCCCGGTCTGGCCCGGCATGGAGGAGTTCGCCGGGTACCGGGCGATGCCGAAGTACGTCGTCTCCACCACCCTCACCGACGACGACCTGGTCCCGGACTGGGGCGACACCACGATCCTGCGCTCGCCCGACGAGGTGGCCGCCCTCAAGGAGACCGAGGGCGGCCCGATCATCCTCCACGGCAGCGCCTCTCTCAACCACGCCCTGTCGGACGCGGGCCTGATCGACCGCTACCACCTGCTCGTCTTCCCGCTGCTCCTCGGCGCGGGAAAGCGCCTGTTCAGCGCCGCGGACAAGGACACCCAGAAGCTGAAGCTGGTCGAGTACGAGGCGTACTCCAACGGCCTGCAGAAGAACGTCTTCGACGTCGTCCACTGACCGGGCCCGCCGGGCGGCGCTCCGCCCGTCCCCCGGGGACGGTCCGGGTCAGTGACCCCGGGGCGCGTACATGATGACCGCCATCCCGGCCAGGCAGACCAGGGCGCCGATGACGTCGAAGCGGTCGGGGCGGTAGCCGTCGGCGACCATGCCCCAGGCGATCGAACCGGCGACGAAGATACCGCCGTAGGCGGCGAGGATACGGCCGAAGTTGTCGTCGTTCTGGAAGGTGGCGACCACGCCGTACAACCCCAGCGCGATCACACCGGCGCCGATCCAGATCCACCCCTTGTGCTCACGGATCCCCTGCCAGACCAGCCAGGCACCTCCGATCTCGAACAGGGCGGCGGCGACGAACAGGGCGAGGGAGCGGGCGACGAGCACGGGAAGGTCTCTCTGGGTCGGAGGATCAGAACGTCGGAAGAGCGTCGGAAGCGGTACGGAACTCATGGCCGCGGTGCGGGCCGGACCGACGCAGTACGGGCCGGACGGACGCGGTACGGGGTGAACGGAGGCGGTACGAGGGCGGGGCGCGTCAGGCGGCCGGGCCGAAGAGGTCCATCAGCGGCGCGGTGCCTTCGGTGGGCGCCCGGACCTCCAGGTGCAGATACGGGCCGTCGAGGTGGAGGCGGAAGTCGAGGAACGGGCAGCACCGCTGTTCGGCGGCGGCCAGTTCGGCCACCCGCGCCGTCCGGTCGACGGGCAGCGTCAGCCGCAGCCCCTCGGGCAGCGGGGCCCGCACGGCGCCGTCGACCGCCTCGCGCCACTGGGCGACGCGTTCGCGCGCGCCCGCGCCGGTCAGCGAGCAGGCCACCGGCACCGTACGCCACCGCTCCGCCTCGCCGGCGGCGGCCCCGTGGCCGGGCGCGAGCGCGACATCCACCGGCCGCCCGCCCCGGGCCGGCGATGCCGGGGAGAGGAAGCCGCACCCCGGATCGCAGCGGCCGGTGCGGTCCGGCAGCGCGTCGAGATGGGCCAGCGCGTCGTGGAGCGAGGCGGTGAACGCCGCCAGTTCGGCGGTACGGGCCTCGGCCTCGGCCAGCCGGGCGGCGATCCTCGGCCGCAGGTCCGCCTTCACCTCCCCGCAGGCTCCGGCCTCCCACACCCGGAGCAGCTCGCCGATCGCCTCCAGCGGCAGCCCCAGGTGCTTGGCCGCGCCGATGAACGCCAGCCGGTCGAGCGAGTCCTCCCCGTACACCCGGTAGCCGGAGGGGGTACGGTCCGCGGGCAGCAGCCCCTCCCCCTCGTAGAAGCGCAGCGTGGTGGCCGGCACACCGCTGCGCCCGGCGAGCTGGGAGATCCGCATGAAGGTCACACCGTCGACGGTAGACCTTCCACCCGGCTCGAAGGTCAAGCGGGACCGGCGGCGGAAGGGCCCGTCAGTGGTCGGCGTCGAGGACGAGCATGACGTGCTCGTTCTCGCCGTGCCGGATCGTCCCGGTACGCCGGAAGCCGTGCTTCTCCAGCAGCCGTACCGAGCCGGTGTTGCCGAGGAAGGGATCGGCGTGGAGCGGCCGGTTCTTCTCCCGCTCCAGGAAGAGCGCCAGCGCCCGCGTGCCGATGCCCCGGCCCCAGTACTGCCGGCCCAGCCAGTACCCGAGGAAGCGCCGGTCCTCGTCCCACCACGCCACCAGATTGCCCGCCAGCTCTCCGTCGACGGTGACGGCCTGCACGAAGACGCCCGGATTCCCGAGGACCTTCGTCGTCCAGTGCGTCATGAAGGCGTCCCGTTCCCGGGGAACGAACCGCGACCGCCGCGCGGCCTCCTGGTCCTGCTCCTGTGCGAAGAACTCCTCCAGATCGGCCGGTCCCGCATCTCTCAGACACACCTGTTCGCTCATGACACGGATTCTGCCACCGGCCACTGACAGTCCCCCGGCGGCGGCCGGGGCGCATGTCACATCGGCGGGGGACGCTCCGTCGTACCCCTGTCCGCACCGGCACCCCCAGCGGCCCCGCTGTGGTGTCGGGCCCGCCCGGCGGGGTGGAGGACACACAATGACGTCCCGTCACGAATACGGGAAACAAGGCACACACGGCGAACACGAAGAAAGCGACGAACGCGACCGTAACGGCGTCGGCATGACGGCGTGAGCGCGGAGAAGAGGGTGGCATGCGGGTAGCGGTGGCAGGCGGGACCGGGCTGGTCGGCCGGTTGGTGGTCGAGGAACTGGCCGCGGCAGGACAGGAGCCGGTGGTGCTGGCGCGGTCACGCGGTGTGGACCTCGTCGCGGGCACGGGGCTCGACGCGGCCATGGCGGACGTGGAGGTCGTCGTCGACGTGAGCAATGTGACGACCATGAGCCGGAAGAAGGCCGTCCCCTTCTTCGACAGCGTCGGCCGGCATCTCCTGGAGGCCGGTGAACGGGCGGGTGTACGCCACCACGTGGCCCTGTCGATCGTCGGTGTCGACCGGGTCGGGCACGGCTACTACCAGGGAAAGCTGCGTCAGGAGGAGGTGGTGAAGGCCGGTCCGACGCCGTGGACGGTGGTACGGGCCACGCAGTTCCACGAGTTCGCGGAGCAGACCCTCGGCCTGTTCCCGAAGCCGCTCGCGGTGGTGCCCCGGATGCGGACCCAGCCGATCGCGGCCCGCGAGGTGGCCCGGCATCTCGCCCGTCTCGCGTCGGGGCCCGCGCAGGGCATGGCGCCCGAACTCGCCGGACCCCGGGTCGAGCAGCTCGTCGACATGGTGCGCCGTCTGCTGCGGGCCGGACACGAGCGGCGCCTGCTGGTGCCGGTCAAGGTCCCCGGCGCCGTGGGCGCGGCCATGGCGGGCGACGGCCAGCTTCCGACCGGACCGGGCCCCCGGGGCAGCCAGACCTTCGACGAATGGCTCGCGCGGCGGACCCCACGGGGTAAGTGACGACGCCGAGCCGCGCCCGGAGGCGGTCCGGTCGTGAATCCGGGGGCCGGAGGGGCGGGGCGCCCGCGTCGCGAGGGACACGGGCGCCTCCGACGCCGGTCAGCCGATCCGGTCGGCCACCTGCTCGCGCAGGCCGGGGAGGAGTTCGTAGAGCTTGCCGCCCGGGCAGGCCGTCACGTTCACGTCCCGGTGGCTGGAGATGACCGGCACGTCGAGCACCGTGCCGGTCGGGTGCGGGTTGGTGCCGCCTCCGCCGGCCGACACGAGCTGCGTGGTGCCTTCGGGGTTCAACTGGTACTGGCCGCCCTTCCAGGCGAGCAGGTCGGCCAGGCTGTCGACCATGGCCGTGGTCGGCTTCGGGTCGGGCCCGGTGTCCTCGCCGCCTTCGCTGTTGTCCGGCTCGAAGTTGCCGAGCATCGCGACACCGAAGGTGTTGGTGTTGAAGCCGGACGCGTGGCCGCCGAGGACGGCGGGGATCGCGGTGCCGGGGCGCATCTCGACGGAGCCCTTGCGGCCTTCCCAGATGCCGCCGAAGCGGTCGACGATGAAGTGGTAGGGGAAGTCGCCGTAGCCGAGGACCAGAATGTGCTGGACGTAGATGCCGTTGATGATCTGCGGCACCTGCTCCTGGGTGTAGGAGTTGTTCCCCGTCACGGTGTGGTGGACGAGGGCCGCCTTGATCGACGCCTGCGTCTTGTACCCGGGGTCGGCGAGGCTCTCGTCCGCGCCCCAGTCCTCGCGCGGCTTCACGTCCGGCTGCGCCGCCTGCGCGACCCGCGCGGAGCGGGACCGGCTGCTCGACGACGGGACGGCGGGGCTCCGGGCCGGGTCGATGAACGACAGCCGCAGGTCCTGCGGCAGGCCGCCCTTCGGAGAGGTGAGGCGGACCTCCACCCCGTCCGCGTCGTCGGTGTAGAAGGCGGGCGCGCCGGCCCGCTTCGCCTCCTCGGCCACACCCTCTTCCAGCTCCAGCGGGACCTCTTGCCACGCCCCCCAGGCACCGTCGCGGTGGACCCGCGTCTCGGCGGTCAGCCCGCTGTCGACGGCGGACTGCTTCTTCCAACTGAGGCCGATGGAGGAGAAGTTCTTCCTGGTGATCTCTCCGGTGGAGAACACCGTCCCGGTCTGTGCCGCGGCCTTCGCCGACAGGGCGCCCGAGGGCTTGCCGGCGCCGTCGGTGAGCGTGGCCTCTTCGACCTGGGGGGAATGTGCCGCCGTGGCCTCGATCGCCGTCGCCGCGGTACCGGTACCGGCGACGGCGAGAGGCGCCGTCAGGGAGACCACACCGAGGGCAACCGCGGGGATCGTCTTACGAAAACGCATGAACTTCCCTATGTCGTAACCATGCCTCAAGGGGCGGCACGAGAAGGGGGGGGGGGCGTGGCTGTAGGGCGGGGCCCCCCGCGGGCCCCCCCCCCCGCGGGGCCCACACCCGACGGGGGGGGGACCCCCGGCGGGGGTCCCCCCCACTGCTGTCAGCCGCCGCTCAGCGCTTGTCGTCCTCGTCGGGGACGACGATGTCCTCGTCGACGAGCGCGTCCGTGTCCGCGTCGTCCACCGGCGGGGCGGCGGCCGCGGCCGCTTCCTCACCGCGGGTCGCGGGCGCGGTGCCACTCCCGGACTCGGGCTCGTCCTCGCCCATGGCGTCGACGAACTCGACCCCGTCCAGCTCGGCGAGCCGGTCGGAGGCGTCGGTCGCCCCGTCCTTGTCCGCCTCGATGGTCTTGCCGAACCACTCGCGCGCCTCGTCCTCACGCCCCGCCGACAGCAGGGCGTCGGCGTACGCGTAGCGCAGACGCGCGGTCCACGGCTGTACGGAGTGGGACGCCAGCTCGGAGCTCTGGAGGGTGACGATGGCGGCGTCGATCTGCCCCATGTCCCTGCGCGCACCGGCCGCGACGAGCCGCATCTCGACCTGTCCCGCCTTGTCGAGCTTCTGCACCTCGGGTTCGCCGGCCATGGCCATCGCCCGCTCGGGGCGGCCGAGACCACGCTCGCAGTCGGCCATCACGGGCCACAGCTCCACGCTGCCGGTCATCCGCCGCGCCGCCCGGAACTCGGCCAGCGCCTCCGCGTACTTCTGCGTCGCGTACGCGGCGAAGCCGGCGGCCTCGCGTACGGCGGCGACACGCGAGGCGAGCCGCAGGGCGATCCGCGAGTACGCGTACGCCTGCTCGGGCTCCTCGTCGATGAGCTGGGCGACCATGACGAGGTTACGGGCGACGTCCTCGGCGAGCGTCTTGGGCAGGCTCATCAGCTCCTGCCGCACGCTCTTGTCGATCTCGTCGCCGGTCACGTCGTCCGGGATCGGCAGCCGCTTGATGGGCTCGCGGTCACGGTCCCGGTCGTCACGCCGCTCGTACCCGCCGCCGCGATTGTCGTCCCGGCCGCGGTATCCGCCCCGGTCGCCACCGCGGTCGTCACGCCGGCCGTAGCCACCGCCACGGCTGTCGGTACCCCGGTCGTCACGGCGAGGACCGGCGGGCCGGCCGCCACGGTCGTCCCGCCGGAAGCCACCGGACCGGTCGTCACGGCGCGGAGCGCTCGAACGGTCATCACGCCTGTCGTCACGGCGGTCATCACGGCGGAAGCCACCGGACCGGTCATCGCGACGCGGAGCACTGGACCGGTCATCGCGACGGTCGTCACGGCGGTCATCGCGGCGCGGACCGCTCGGACGCTCGTCGCGCCGGTCGTCACGGCGGAAAGCGGGCCGGTCGCCACGGTCGTTGTCACGGCGGGGACCGGAGAAGGGCCGGTCATCGCGGCGCGGACCGCTCGAACGGTCGTCACGCCGGTCGTCACGGCGGAAGCCACCGGACCGGTCGTCACGACGGGGAGCACTGGACCGGTCGTCACGACGGTCATCGCGGCGCGGACCGCTCGGACGCTCGTCACGCCGGTCGTCACGACGGAAAGCGGGCCGGTCGCCACGGTCGTTGTCACGACGGGGACCGGAGAAGGGCCGGTCGTCACGACGGTCATCGCGACGGAAGGCGGGCCGGTCGTCACGGCGCGGACCGCTCGGACGGTCGTCGCGGCGGTCGTCGCGGCGGAAGCCACCGGGCCGGTCATCGCGACGCGGCCCGCTCGAACGGTCATCACGCCTGTCGTCACGGCGGTCGTCACGGCGGTCGTCACGGCGCGGGCCACTGGGCCGGTCGTCACGGCGGGCGTAACCGCCACCGCCGCCACGGTTGTCACCGCCGGCCGGTCGGCCACCACGGTCGTCACGGCGACCGTAGCCACCGCCGCCACCGGAACCAGAACCGGAGGAGCCGGAGCCGAAACGGGAACCCGAGCTGGGACGGCCGCCACGGTCGTCATCGCGACGCGGCCCGCTGGGCCGGCCGTCGCGCGCACCACGGAACCCGCCGCCGCGCTGGTCGTCGCGACGCGGTCCTCGATCGCGATCGTCACGGCCGCCACGGAAGCCGCCCCGGTCGCCGCTGTCACTGCGGCGCGGGTCGCGCTCAGGACGGTCGTCGGAGGAATTGGGGGACATCGGTTGGGCTCCTGTCTTCGGGTACCGCAGCCATTCTCGCGCAGTCGGGGTGCCGACGAGCACTTCGGGAGGGTGGCTTCGGGTAATAGAGGGCAAAACAAAAAAGGACCCGTAGCCCAGCGTGAACGCTGGACCACGGGTCCTTGAAAGATTGTTCGGCGGCGTCCTACTCTCCCACAGGGTCCCCCCAGCAGTACCATCGGCGCTGTGAGGCTTAGCTTCCGGGTTCGGAATGTAACCGGGCGTTTCCCTCACGCTATGACCACCGAAACCCTATCGGGCCATCCCAAAAAATCGGGATATCGGCACTTAGCGAACAAGCACACTCTTCAATTGAGTTCATACTGGTTCAACCGGTGCGACTGTTCGCAACCCGGGAACCACACAGTGGACGCGAGCAACTGAGGACAAGCCCTCGGCCTATTAGTACCAGTCAGCTCCAACCGTTACCGGTCTTCCACATCTGGCCTATCAACC
>NZ_JBHZDA010000032.1:46756-66716 GCF_042755665.1 Streptomyces sp. NPDC059142 | reverse complement strand
GTGGGGTACGGGCCCCACGGCCGGGCCGGCCCGGTCAGGCCGGCCCGGTCGATGGCCGCCGGTCAGTGGCCGCTGACCACCGGCCGCCGTCCCGTGGCCGCTGACCACCGGCCGCCGTCCCGTGCCCGCCGGTCAGTGGAAGAAGTGGCGTGTCCCCGTGAAGTACATGGTCGCGCCCGCCTTCCGCGCCGCCTCGATCGTCTGCTCGTCGCGGACCGAGCCGCCCGGCTGCACCACGGCCCGGACACCGGCCTCCAGCAGGATCTCCAGACCGTCGGGGAACGGGAAGAACGCGTCGGACGCGGCGTACGCACCGCTCGCCCGCTCCTCCCCCGCCCGCTCCACCGCGAGCTTCGCGGAGTCGACCCGGTTGACCTGGCCCATGCCGACGCCCACCGAGGCGCCGCCCCTGGCGAGCAGGATCGCGTTGGACTTGACCGCGCGGCACGCCTTCCACGCGAAGGAGAGTTCGCGCAGCTCGGCCTCGGAGAGCGGCTCGCCCGTCGCGAGCGTCCAGTTCGCCGGGTCGTCGCCGTCCGCCTGGAGCCGGTCGGTGACCTGGAGCAGCGTGCCGCCGTCGATCGGCTTGGCCTCCACCGCGGCGGCCGGGGCCCCGGGACAGCGCAGCACACGGATGTTCTTCTTGCGGGCCAGCACCTCGACGGCGCCGTCCTCGTACCCCGGCGCGACGATGACCTCGGTGAAGATCTCCGCGACCTGCTCGGCCATCGCGACGGAGACCGGGCGGTTGACCGCGATCACGCCGCCGAACGCGGAGAGCGGGTCGCACGCGTGCGCCTTGCGGTGCGCCTCCGCGACATCGTCGCCGATGGCGATCCCGCACGGGTTGGCGTGCTTGATGATCGCGACACAGGGCTCGGCGTGGTCGTACGCGGCACGGCGCGCGGCGTCCGTGTCCGTGTAGTTGTTGTACGACATCTCCTTGCCGTGGAGCTGCTCCGCCTCCGCGAGCCCGCCCTCGCCCGTGGTGTAGAGCGCGGCCGGCTGGTGCGGGTTCTCGCCGTAGCGCAGCACGTTCGTCCGCGCGTACGTGGAGCCCAGGAAGTCCGGGAAGCCGGAGTCGTCGGCCGCGGCGTAGTCGTCCGCGAACCAGGAGGCCACGGCCACGTCGTACGCCGCCGTGTGCTGGAACGCCTCCGCCGCGAGCCGCTTGCGGGTCGTCAGGTCGAAGCCGCCGCCGCGTACGGCGCCGAGGACGTCCGCGTACCGCTCGGGGCTGGTGACGACCGCGACCGAGGGGTGGTTCTTGGCGGCGGCGCGGACCATCGAGGGGCCGCCGATGTCGATCTGCTCGACGCACTCGTCGGGGGTGGCGCCGGAGGCGACCGTCTCGCGGAACGGGTACAGGTTCACGACGACCAGGTCGAACGGCTCGACCCCCAGCTCGGCGAGCTGCTCGCGGTGGGAGTCGAGGCGCAGGTCGGCGAGGATCCCGGCGTGGACGCGCGGGTGCAGCGTCTTGACGCGGCCGTCCAGGCACTCGGGGAAGCCGGTCAGCTCCTCGACCTTGGTCACCGGCACACCGGCGGCGGCGATCTTCCCGGCGGTGGAGCCGGTCGAGACGAGGGTGACGCCCGCCTCGTGCAGACCGCGTGCCAGCTCCTCCAGGCCCGTCTTGTCGTAGACGCTGACCAGTGCGCGGCGGATGGGCCGCTTCGTGGCCTCGGCGGGCGTTGCCTCGGCGGCCGTACCTGCGGCGTTCGTCCCTGCGGCCGTCGCGGACCCCTGATTATTCACCGACGTATACCTTTCGTCCCTCGATGCGATAGCCGTGCCGGGCCAGTGTCCCCACGGCCTCGACGAGCAGGCGTCGCTCGACTTCCTTGATGCGCTCATGGAGAGCGTCTTCGTCGTCCTCGTCCCGGACCTCGACCACGCCCTGCGCGATGATCGGGCCGGTGTCGACACCGTCGTCGACGAAGTGGACCGTGCAGCCGGTGACCTTCACGCCGTGGGCGAGCGCGTCGCGTACGCCGTGGGCACCGGGAAAACTGGGGAGCAGCGCGGGATGCGTGTTGACGCACCGGCCGCCGAAGCGGGCCAGGAACTCCTTCCCCAGGATCTTCATGAAGCCCGCCGAGATCACGAGGTCCGGCTCGTACGCGGCGATCGCCTCGGTCAGCGCCGTGTCCCACGCCTCGCGTGACGCGTACTCCTTCACCCGGTGCACGAAGGTCGGCAGTCCCGCGCGCTCGGCACGCTCCAGACCTGCGATGGAGCCCCGGTCCGCACCGACCGCGACGATCCGGGCGCCGAAGCCCTCGGGGTCGTCGCCGATGGCGTCGAGCAGGGCCTGCAGATTCGTACCGGATCCGGAGACCAGGACCACGATCCGGGCCGGGGCGGCGGAGGGCCGGTGGGCGGAGGGCGGGGAGGCCACAGCGGGCGCCTTTCTCGGAGCGGGCACAGCCTCGCGGGGCGTGCGGCGTTGTATGGACGGCGACCTGGTGCGGTCGTACGGCTTTGTGGGGTCGTACGAACGAGTCACGTTCCCCGATACGGGGAACTCTACGAAGGAGCCGACCGTCAGCAACGATACCGGCACACCGAGCGGCCCCCACGGGACGGGGGCTCGGCCGGGAGGTAGCGTCTGGGGACAGGGTTCGTCTCCGGGACGGGCCCGTACAGGACAAGACCCCGGCGTGATGGGTCTGAGGGGAAGACGTTCACCACATGCAGGACCGACGCCGCCGCACGGCACTCCACCTCCCGCCGCCCTCTGGGCCGGTGCTGCTGCCGCGAGAACGCCAGTCCTCCTCCACCGGCCCTTCGTCGGGCTCCCAGGAGCCAGGACCCGACCGTTCCGGTTCCGGCGGTTCCGGGGCCGACGGCGCAGGGGTCGGCGGCTCCGGTTCCGGCGGTTCCTCCGACGACAATCCGTTCGCACCGCCGCCCGAGGGCAGGCCCGACCAGCCGTGGCAGCCCCGGCACCCCGAGAAGGACAGCAACCAGGACGGCCAGGACGGCGGCTCGGGCCGCGGTGGCTGGGGCAGCCAGTGGAGCAGCCGCCAGCCCGGCCGCTCCTCGGGCGGCTTCGGCAGCCGCTCCGGCGGTCAGGGCAACGGACCGTACGGGCAGAACGGGCCGTCCAACGGCCAGGACGGCCAGGAGACGGGCCGCGGCGGCGGGCCGCGCTGGGACCCGACGGACCCGGCCCAGCGCCGCGCCCGCTACGCCCTGCTCGGCGGGATGTGGGCCTTCTTCTTCGCGCTGTTCGACCTCCCCGACATCGCCCTCCTTCTCGGCGCGCTCGCGGTCTACTGGGGCGCCAGCTCGCTGCGGGCCAGGACCAGGAAGCCGTCCGACGGCACGGCCGCGCCCGGCGCCGGACAGCCGGTCCCGGCGAACCGGTCCGAGAAGCCGGGGCTGTCGGGACCGTCGGGTCAGATCGCGACCAGGTCCCTGACCACGGCCGCGGTGAGCGGTCTGGTCGCGGCCGGCCTCGCCCTGGCGATCGTGGCGACGACCTTCACCGTGCAGCTCGTCTACCGCGACTACTACACGTGCGTGAACGACGCGCTGACGAAGACGGGGCAGCTCTCCTGCAACGAGCTGCTGCCGCGCTCCCTGGAGCCCGTCTTCGGCGTCAAGGAGTAGCAGGCTCGGGAGCAGCGGGCTCGGGAGCAGCGGGCTCGGGAGCAGCGGGGCTCAGGGGGCGCCTCCCTCCTCCGTACGGCCGGTCCCGTGCTGATTCGCTCCGGACGGGCCGGGCCCGGCCGGGTCGGCCCGGACCGGATCGGCCCGGACCGGATCGGACAAGGCCGGGCCGGACGAGACCGCGCCGGTCGGGGCCGCGCCGGTCGGGGCCGCGCCGGTCGGGGCCGGGTGAGTCGAGGCCGGGTGAGTCGGGGCCGGGCTGGTCGGGGCCGGGGGCGCCGGCGGGTAGCCGGCCATCAGTCCGCCCGACGCCTCCTTGAACGCGGCCCACCGCGCCTCCCTCGCCCCGCGTTCGTGCCAGGCGTCGGCCGCCAGGAAGTCGTACGGCTCCTCGTCCAGGTCCGCGCCCTGCGGTACGGCCCCCGGCCAGGGCGCTCCCCCGGCGCCGTGCGGTCCGGCCTCCGGCGCCGCGGCGCCCGGACCGCCGGGCGGCGCGACCTCCCCCGTACCGCTGCGCAGCCCCAGCCACCACAGCGGCGCCCGCCACCACGGCGGAAGATCCGGTTCCACCAGCGCCGCCGCGGCCTTCCTCCCCGCCTTTCTCTCCTCCCTCTCCGCCTTCCGCACGGACCGCCGCTCCGCCCGGCTCATCCGGTCCGTCGTCGCCCATCGCTTCCGCAGCCGCCAGGTCCGGAGCAGCAGCGCCGTCGGTACGCCGAGCGCCACCGCCCACAACAGCGTGGCGGCGCCGGTCAGCCACCACACCGGGCCGAAGGCGGCCAGTCGCCCGTTGCCCAGCGGACCGCCCGCCATCGCCGCCAGGAACGCCGTCAGCACGGCACAGACCACGCCTCCGAGGGCCGTCCCGAACGCCGTGTCGCGCGCGCTCCACGCCTCCTCCCGTACGGAGAAGGGCGGCGCGGCCACCCGGAGCGTGAACCAGGCGATCGCCGGCCCCACGATCGCCGGCACCGCCACCACGGCCCAGTGCAGCGGCGTACCCGACCCCTCGGGCACCGCCGCGAGCAGCGGGAAGGACGGCAGCGCGGGGCTGCCCAGCACACCGAACGGGGTGATCGTCGCGCCCGTGCCGAGCACGAAGCCGGGGCCCAGTGCGTACGCCGCTCCCCAGATCGCGGCATTGGGGACCAGCGCCAGCCCCAGCAGCAGCACGGCGAACCGTCCGGACCAGTCCGCGGCGAGCTGTACGAAGGAGGCGTGCGCCGGAGCGCTGTGCCAGCCGAGCGAGACCCCGACGAGCAGCGCGCCGCCCCCGGTCAGCAGCAGGGCGCCCGCCGCGCCGGAGCGCAGGGCCGACCGCGTCCGGGTGCGCGCCAGCACCGTACGGACGCCACGGGGCAGCCACATCGGCACCGGTCCCTGTGGACGCCCGCTCGCCGTCCAGGCGCCCGCGGTCGCGGAGAGGACCGTCAGGAGGGGGAGGGTGAGCAGCGCGCGCAACGGGTGCGCGGTGAGCGGCCCGCCTCCCGCGTAGAGCGCGGCTGCCCCGCCGACGAGCAGATATCCGCAGCTCACCGTGGACACCGCCCCGAGCGCGGTGAGTTGCGGACGTCCCTCCTCCGGTTCGAGCGTGTCCCGTGCCGCGCGATGGACGAGCCACACCGGCAGCGCCGTGAGCAGCAGCGGCACGACACCGAGCGGTGCGGGGACGCCTGACAGTGTCTCGGGGCGCACCAGCTCGATGCCGTGGGCCAGCAGCCAGAGCCCTGCCGCCACATGGAGGGCAGCGCCGGCTCCGCCGTCCGGGTACGGCGAGGCGATCCACATCATCGTCAGGAGCACGGCGAGCGCGCCGAGTCCGAGGCCCGCGGCGATGGCGCCGCGGAGGAAAGAGGCGGTCAGCGCGGCGGCCCGGCCGCGGTCGACGGCCGAGGCCGAGGACAACGGTGTACCGCGATCGGTCAATTGGGTCACAGAGCCATGTTGCCCACGACACGCGCTTTATCTGCGTAACAGGCGAATACTCGCCATGTCGCCCAATATACGCTTATGTGCTTTTTCGCCCAGTACCGTGCTGCGGGGAGTCCCTCATGACCCAGAACACCACGCAGAGCATCCCGCAGTCCGCCGGTGACTCCCCGGTCCGCGACTCCGGTTCGACGCTCCCCGCCCCCAAGGAACGGCGCAGGCTGCGCGAGGCGAAGGCGATGACCGAGAAGCAGGCGGCCACCGCGGTGGGCGTCACCCGCACGACGATCCGGTCCTGGGAGACCGGCCGTACGACACCGCGCGGACGCAAGGGTGAGGTCTACGCGAAGCTGCTGGCGGGCATCGCGGCCGAACTGCGGCAGGCGGAGGAACGGGCGCGGCGCACCGAGAGAGCGGCGGTACGGGCGGCGCAGGAACGATCCGCCGCGCGCCACCTCCACAGTTCCACCGCGGCCGAACCCCAGGACCGTACAAGAGCCGCACCGGCACCCCCGACGGCGACCGCGACCACCGCGGCACCAGGTCCAGGTCCAGGTCCAGCTCACGCACCGGCCTCGGCACCGGCGCCCGGTCCCGCGCCGGGGTCCGGGTCCGTACCAAAGTCCGCGCCGGAGTCCGGGTCCGCGCCGGGGTCCGACAGCCCGCCCGTGGTGGAACCCGGCGTGATCCCGGTGGCGTTCAGCGGCGCGGCCGTCGCCTCGCTCACGCCCGACCAGGCGTTCGACGCGCTGTACGCGTGCACCGCGCCCGCCCTGGTGCGCCAGACGTATCTGCTCACCGGACGGCGCGCCCTCTCCCAGGAGTCCGTCGAGCGCGCCTTCCACTGCGCGTGGGAGAGCTGGCCCCGGGTCGCCGTCGACCGGGACCCGGTGGGCTGGGTGCGGGCCACCGCGCACGAGTACGCGATGTCGCCCTGGCACCGGCTGCGCCGCGCGCACCGCCGCCCCGACCCGGTCCACGGCGAGCAGGAGAACCCCGACGGCCGGGCGCTGCGCGAGGCGCTGCTCGCCCTCCCGCCGTCGTACCGCCGCACGCTGCTGCTCTACGACGGGCTCGGGCTCGACCTGCCGGAGACCGCCGCCGAGACGGAGGCGTCCACCCCGGCCACGGCGCACCGGCTGATGCGTGCCCGCAAGGCGGTCTCCGTACGCGTGCCGGAGCTGGCCGACACGGATCTGCTGCACGAGCGGCTGGCGGCGCTCGTGCGGGCGGTGAGCGTTCCGGAGATCGCCTCGGCCCGGACCGTACGGAACGGCAGTGAGCGGCGGGCCAAGGTCTGGACGCGGGCGGCGATCGCCTTCACGGTGCTGATCATCGGGGCCACGAGCTTCACGCTGGCCACCGCCCCGCGGCAGTACGACCCGCCCCAGTCACCGGGTGAACGGGTCGGCGGCGTGCCCGTGCCCAGCGGTCCCGAGCGGCTCAGCCCGCAGGACCTGCGGCTGCGCGACATGCTCCGTGCCGCGCCGATGAACGGACCGCACCGGCTCGTCCCCCTGGCGCGCTGAGCGCTCGGGCGGGAGGGAGGCGTCCCGCACACGCGCGTGGGCCCGCACCCGGACAGGGGTGCGGGCCCACGCGCGTGGTGGTCCGTACGGGGACGACGGATCAGCCGGCGAGGATGGCGCGGGCGAGCCCGGCCGTCTCGGTCGGCGTCTTGCCGACCTTCACACCGGCGGCCTCCAGGGCCTCCTTCTTCGCCTGGGCCGTGCCGGAGGAGCCGGAGACGATGGCGCCGGCGTGGCCCATGGTCTTGCCCTCGGGCGCGGTGAAGCCCGCGACGTAGCCGACGACCGGCTTGGTGACGTTCTTCGCGATGAAGTCGGCAGCGCGCTCCTCGGCGTCGCCGCCGATCTCGCCGATCATCACGATGAGGTCGGTCTCGGGGTCGGCCTCGAACGCGGCGAGCGCGTCGATGTGCGTCGTGCCGATGACCGGGTCGCCACCGATGCCGACGGCGGACGAGAAGCCGATGTCGCGCAGCTCGTACATCATCTGGTAGGTCAGCGTGCCGGACTTGGACACGAGGCCGATGCGGCCGGGCTTGGTGATGTCGCCCGGGATGATGCCGGCGTTGGACTGGCCGGGGGTGATCAGGCCGGGGCAGTTCGGGCCGATGATCCGGGTCTTGTTGCCCTTGCTGCCCGCGTACGCCCAGAAGGCGGCGGAGTCGTGGACCGCGATGCCCTCGGTGATCACGACGGCCAGGCCGATCCCGGCGTCGATCGCCTCGACGACGGCCGCCTTGGCGAAGGCCGGCGGCACGAAGACGACGGAGACGTCGGCGCCGGTCTTCTCCATGGCCTCGGCCACGGAACCGAAGACGGGCACGTCGGTGCCGTCGATGTCGACGGACGTACCGGCCTTGCGCGGGTTGACACCGCCGACGATGTTGGTGCCGTCGGCGAGCATGAGCTTGGTGTGCTTCATGCCGGTGGCGCCGGTCATGCCTTGGACGATGACCTTGCTTTCCTTGGTCAGGAAAATAGCCATGGTGTGGTTTCCCTCGTCCCTTACTTGGCCGCGGCCAGCTCGGCGGCCTTGTCGGCCGCGCCGTCCATGGTGTCCACGCGCTGCACGAGCGGGTGGTTCGCGTCCGACAGGATCTTGCGACCCAGCTCCGCGTTGTTGCCGTCGAGCCGCACGACCAGCGGCTTCGTGACGTCCTCGCCCTTGGTCCTGAGCAGTTCGAGGGCCTGGACGATGCCGTTGGCGACCTCGTCGCACGCGGTGATGCCACCGAAGACGTTGACGAACACGGACTTCACGTCCGGGTCGCCGAGGATGATCTCCAGGCCGTTCGCCATGACCTCGGCGGACGCGCCGCCGCCGATGTCGAGGAAGTTGGCGGGCTTGACGCCGCCGTGGTTCTCACCGGCGTACGCGACGACGTCGAGGGTCGACATGACCAGACCCGCGCCGTTGCCGATGATGCCGACCTCGCCGTCGAGCTTGACGTAGTTGAGGTTCTTGGCCTTGGCGGCGGCTTCGAGGGGGTTGGCCGCGGCCTTGTCCTCCAGCGCGTCGTGCTCCGGCTGGCGGAAGTCCGCGTTCTCGTCGAGCGAGACCTTGCCGTCGAGCGCGATGATCTTGCCGTCACCGGACTTGATCAGCGGGTTGACCTCGACAAGGAGGGCGTCCTCCTTGATGAAGACGGTCCACAGCTTCTGCAGAACGTCGGCGACCTGGTCCGCGATCTCGGCCGGGAACTTGGCGGCGGCGACGATCTCGGCGGCCTTCTCGGGCGTGCAGCCCTCGTTGGCGTCGACCGGGATCTTGGCGAGCGCGTCGGGGTTCTCCTCGGCGACGACCTCGATCTCCACGCCGCCCTCGACGGAGGCCATCGCGAGGAAGGTGCGGTTGGTGCGGTCCAGCAGGAAGGAGACGTAGTACTCCTCCGCGATGTCCGCGGTCTGGGCCAGCATCACCTTGTGGACCGTGTGGCCCTTGATGTCCATGCCCAGAATCTGACCGGCCTTCTCGACGGCGTCGGCCGCGTCGGAGGCCAGCTTCACGCCGCCCGCCTTGCCACGTCCGCCGACCTTGACCTGCGCCTTGACGACGGCCTTGCCGCCGAGACGCTCGGTCACCTCGCGGGCGTCCTCGGGCGTTTCGATGACTTCACCGGCCAGCACCGGTACGCCGTGCTTGGCGAAGAGGTCCCTCGCCTGGTACTCGAACAGGTCCACGCGTGTCCGTCCCTTTGTCTTTTAACCGCAGCCTGGTGATCGCGGGTTCGTTGTCTGCGTGGGCGTGCCGCGAAGGGCAACGTGACTGCGCTGTCACTGAGGAAGGCGTACGCGGTGTCCGGTACGCGGCATGTCCGTCTCGCAGGTTATCCCCGTGGGAGCTGGGTCCCTAAATCACAGATCACAGATGAGCGGTGATACCTGTCACAGAGCGGTGATACCCGTCACAGCCTGCCCGGCTGCCCGCATACCCGGACCGATGGTCCGTACACATTTCCTTCGCCCGACCTCCCTCTCGACCGTCCGGCCGGCCTCCGCTCCAGCCTCCCCCGGCCCCCTCCGGCTCCCCTCCGGCCTCCCTGTCAGGGGTGCGGCAGCTCGGGGTCCGGCACCGGCAGGGGGCGCTTCTCCAGCGCCGCGGCCATCACGTCGGGGAAGAGGTCGGGCGTACAGGCGAAGGCGGGGGCGCCCAGCTCGGCGAGGGCCGCCGCGTGCTCCCGGTCGTACGCGGGAGCCCCCTCGTCCGAGAGCGCGAGGAGCGTGACGAACTGCACGCCGGACGCCTTCATCGCGGCGACCCGCTTCAGCATCTCGTCCCGTATCCCGCCCTCGTAGAGGTCGCTGATCAGGACGACCACGGTCTCGGCGGGGCGGGTGATCCGCGACTGGCAGTAGGCGAGCGCGCGGTTGATGTCGGTGCCCCCGCCGAGCTGGGTGCCGAACAGGACGTCCACGGGGTCGTCGAGCTGGTCGGTGAGGTCGACGACCGCCGTGTCGAAGACGACGAGCCGGGTGTCGAGGGAGCGCATCGAGGCCAGCACCGCGCCGAAGACGGAGGCGTAGACGACGGACGCGGCCATCGACCCGGACTGGTCGATGCAGAGGACGACCTCCTTCTTCACCGAGCGGGCGGCCCTGCCGTACCCGATCAGCCGCTCGGGCACGACCGTGCCCTGCTCCGGGAGGTAGTTCTTCAGGTTCGCCCGGATCGTACGGTCCCAGTCGATGTCCCGGTGGCGCGGCCGGCTGATCCGCGCGGAGCGGTCGAGCGCCCCGGTCAGGGTGGCCCTGGTGCGGGTGGCGAGCCGCTTCTCGATGTCCTTCACCACTGTGCGGACCACGGCGCGCGCGGTCTCCTTGGTCGTCTCCGGCATCGCCTTGTTCAGCGAGAGCAGGGTGCCGACGAGATGGACGTCCGCCTCGACGGCCTCCAGCATCTCCGGTTCGAGCAGCAGCGCGGCGAGCCCGAGCCGGTCGATGGCGTCCCGCTGCATGATCTGGACGACGGAGGTGGGGAAGTACGTACGGATGTCGCCGAGCCAGCGGGCGACGGACGGCGCCGAGCCGCCCAGCCCCGCGGACCGTCCGCCGCTCCCGCCGCCCCGGTTTCCGCCGCTGTCCCGGCCGCCGTAGAGCGCGGTCAGAGCGCCGTCCATCGCCGCGTCCCGGCCGGCCAGCGCGCGCCCCGTGCCGTCGGCGCCCTCCCCGCCGAGCACCAGCCGCCAGCGCCGCAGCCGCTCCTCGGCGGCCGGGCCGCCGGCCGCCGCTTCCGTCGTCCTGCCGGTCGTCGTGCCTGTGGTCATGCCTGTGGTCATGTGTCCGCTCCCACCAGGTCGTTCTCGTCGCGGTCGGCGCCCAGCAGCAGCCGGAGCACCGGGAGTACGGCGTCGGCGCGCGCCGGGTCGAGCCCGGGGCCGAAGCCCGGCGCGGCGGCCTCGGCCGTCGTCGGCCCCGGGGCGGCCGGTCCGCGCCGGACCATTTCGCCCAGGGTCCGGCGGACACCCGGTTCGTACGCCGAGAAGGTGCGGCGCAGCAACGGCAGCACATCGGTGAACGCCTCGGGCGCCACGCCGGTCAGCCAGGCGTCGACCAGGCCGAGGAGGCGTTGGTCGTGGATCAGCAGCATTCCCCCGCCGGATCCGGCTCCCGGCGCTCTGCCGGGCGCGCCGCCGACGAAACCCTCGATCCAGGCGGCGGCGTCGGCGGGCGGGGTGCCCGGTGACAGGGCGAGCCCCATCAGCCGGGCGGCCTCGTCCTCCGGGAGCCGTCCGTCGTCCAGCAGCAGCCGGGCGGCCCGGCCCCGGATCCCGCCGGGCACGCCGTCCCGCCCGGCGAGCCTGACCAGCACGGCCTCCCACCGCCCGGCGAGATCCCGCCCTCCGGCGTGGTCGTCAGGGCCGGAGGGCTCCGCACGGCCGGGGGGCTCCGCGCCGGGACGCCCGGTGCCGGCCGTGAGGAGCCCGATCGCCGTATGGACGCTGTCGAGATGGCCGCGCATCTCGGTGGCGCCGTCCGCGTCGAGCCCGGCGCACGCGGGCGGCAGGCCGACGCAGATCCGCTCCGCGAGGCCGGCCGCGACCTCACCGAGCGCGCGGGTGTCGGTGGACCGTACGTCGCCGTACCGCAGCGAGCGGGCGAGCGCGGGCAGGGCCTCGGCGAGCCGGCCGATGTCGGCGTCGAGCGCGGCGCGGTCGGCGAGGGCGCGCATCACCACGGGCAGGGCGTCGGGCAGCGCGGCCCGCAGACAGCGCTCGGCGAGGGCCGTGATGTCGCTGAGCGCGGTCGCCGCCAGGGCGCGCGACTCGGCTCTGGCGGTGGCGGCGGCGAGCACCGTCGTGCCCCAGACGCCGGCCTCCGCGACCCGTACGTACAGCTCGGGCTCCCAGGTCAGCCGCCAGCTCTCGCGGAACGTCCCCGTGCTCCCCCGTCCGGCGACCGCCCTGCCCCAGCCGATGTCCAGCAGCAGCAGCCGGTGCAGCAGGGTGCTCTTCGCCGTGTCGGTCTCCTTGCGGAGGTCGAGGTCCAGCTCGCGTTCGGACGCCTCCGGTCGGAGCCTCAGGGAGCGCTGGAGCCGGGTCAGGTCGCGCTGGAGCGGCACGGCGGGCGCCGTGTCGGGGACCTCGCCCAGTACGTCGCCGACGATCAGCCGGTCCTGGATGAGACCGAGCGGCACCTCGGACCCCTCGCACATCACGGCCTGCACGGCGTCGACGGTCTCGGTCAGTCCGGCCAGTGGCCGGCCGCGCATCACGGCGAGGGTCTGCGCCAGCCGTACCGCCTCGATGACATGGGCGGAGGAGACGACACGGTCCTCCTCCCGCAGCAGCCCGGCGACCTTGGTGAGCCAGCGTTCGACGGGCCGGTCGGGCGCGCTGAAGAGATGTCCGTACCAGCCGGGCGAGTCGATGCCCGCTCCGTAACCGCTGTGCCGGGCGAGCCTGCGGTGGGTCCAGGGCACCCAGGTGAGGTCGGCCTTGACCTTGGGCAGGCCCTTGAGCAGGGCGCGGTCGGCGGCGAGCGTGGTCTTCGCGCGCAGCGCCGGCACGTGCCAGGCTCCGCAGACGACGGCGACCGCCGCGTCCCCGAACTCCTTGCGGGCGGCTCTGAGCTGGACCCGCATATGGGCCTCGCGGACGAGGTCCCGGCGGTGGCCGCCGGGACCGTACTCCTCGCGCAGCTCGCCCATGGCGTCGGCGAGCGCCTCGAACGGCGCGAAGGGGTCGTCCGCCTCCCCGGGGGAGCGGTGCTCGACGACGTCCTCCCACCAGCGCTCGGGGTCGTCGTACCCGGCGGTCCTGGCGAGCACGGCGAGCGGGTCGATCCGCACGCCCTCGGAGTCACCTCGGTCGGGGTCGTCTCCGTCGGAGTCGTCTCCTTCGGAAGCGCCGCCCTCGCTCCGCGCCGGCGCGGCTTCCGGCTCTCTGTCCGGCTCCACGTCGAGCGCCAGCGAGTGGGCCGCCGGGAGGTCGATGAACCGCACCGGCACGCCGCGCGCGAGCGCCCAGCGGATCGCCACCCACTCGGGGGAGAACTCCGCCAGCGGCCAGAACGCGGCGCGCCCCGGGTCGTCCACGGCGTGTGCGAGGAGCGCCACGGGCGGCCGCATCGCCTCGTCGGCGGCGAGCGGCAGCAACGCGTCGCCCTCGGGCGGGCCTTCGATCAGTACGGCGCCGGGCGCCGCAGCGTCGAGCGCGCTCCGTACCGCCCGCGCGGATCCGGGGCCGTGGTGCCGGACCCCGAGCAGCAGCGGCCCCGCCGCGCGCGGCGTGGTCGTGGTGGTCACGCGCTCACCTCGCGGCAGGCGCGGTAGAAGTCCTTCCAGCCGTCGCGCTCGCGGACGACCGTCTCCACGTACTCCTGCCAGATCACCCGGTCCGCCGCGGGATCGCGGACGACCGCGCCGAGGATCCCGGCCGCCACGTCGCCCGGCCGCAGTATCCCGTCACCGAAGTGCGCGGCGAGCGCCAGTCCGTTGGTGACGACGGAGATCGCCTCGGCCGTGGAGACCGTCCCGGAGGGGGACTTGAGCTTCGTACGGCCGTCTGCCGTGACGCCGTCGCGCAGTTCCCGGAAGACGGTGACGACCCGGCGGATCTCGTGGAGTCCCTCGGGGCCGTCCGGCAGATCGAGCGAGCGGCCCATCTCCCCGACGCGCCGGGAGACGATGTCGACCTCGGCCTCCGGGGTGGCGGGCAGCGGCAGGACGACCGTGTTGAAGCGGCGGCGCAGGGCGCTGGAGAGGTCGTTGACCCCCCGGTCGCGGTCGTTGGCCGTGGCGATCAGGTTGAAACCGCGGACCGCCTGGACCTCCTCGCCCAGCTCGGGGATCGGGAGCGTCTTCTCGGACAGGATCGTGATGAGCGAGTCCTGTACGTCCGCGGGGATACGGGTCAGCTCCTCGACCCGCGCGGTCATGCCCTCGGACATGGCCCGCATCACGGGGCTGGGCACCAGGGCGTCGCGGCTGGGGCCGTGGGCGAGGAGCTGGGCGTAGTTCCAGCCGTAGCGGATCGCCTCTTCGGGGGTGCCGGCCGTGCCCTGCACCAGCAGCGTCGAGTCGCCGCTGACGGCCGCGGCGAGGTGTTCGGAGACCCAGGTCTTGGCGGTTCCGGGCACGCCGAGGAGGAGCAGGGCCCGGTCGGTGGCGAGCGTGGTGACCGCGATCTCGACGATCCGGCGCGGCCCCACGTACTTCGGCGTGATCACCGTCCCGTCGGGGAGCGTGCCGCCGAGGAGATAGGTGGCCACGGCCCAGGGCGAGAGCCGCCAGCGGGCGGGGCGCTGCCGGTCGTCGGCCGCTGCCAGCGCCGCCAGCTCACGGGCGAACGCGTCTTCCGCGTGCGGGCGCAGGGCCTGGTCACCGGCGGCCGCGGGCGTGGTCGCGGTGGTTTCGGGCATGGTCATGGATCCCCCTCCAGATCGGTCGACCTGTTGTGGATCCCACGGTGCACCACGCCACTGACAATCGACCGTCTGCGCAGGTCGGAGCCGGTACGGCGGGCCGCCGCGGCCGGAGTCGGCCGACGGCTCCGGGCGTCGCCCGCCGCCCGGAGCCCGACGCCCGCAGCCCGGTGCCGGGCACCAGGCGAGCGGCCGGCGGTCGGCGGTCGGCGGTCGGCGGTCGGCGGTCGGCGGTCGGCGGCTGAACGGCCCGGCCGCGGGCGGGGGTTACCCGGCGATCGGGGAGACCGCGACGCAGCCGCCGGCCGCGGCCCTGCCCGCGTCCGTCTCCTCCTTGATGACCTCGCCCTTGTAAATGATCTTGCAAGTGACCTCGGCCTCGGCGCCCAGCGCGACCGGCATGACGGCGGGCGGCATGATGCCGCGGAGCGTCACCGTCTTCTTCCAGGGCAGCGTGGGCTTCTCGACCGTCTCGATCTTCGGCTCCATGGCCTCGCCCCCGCCGCCGTGGAAGTCGATCGTGTCGATGTTCTTGCCCGTGACCTCGTAGGTGACCTCGTAGTTCTCGTTGACGGCCTTGTCGACCTCGTCGGTCACGGCCTTGTCGACCCGCTCGGCGGCCTCGGAACAGGCGCCGAGACCCAGCGCGAGACCGGTCACGGCAAGGGTCGTGACGGCGGCACGGACGGTGCGGCCGGTACGCGTGGTACGAGCGATGCGATTCATCGGAGATCCCCCGGGATATGGCGTGGAAATCGCACGAGCATAGCGTGCACAACGCGGCGCGGCGCACGGCAAGAACCATCGAATCCGCAGGTCGGAGCGATTGTCAGTGGGTGCGCCTAACGTCGTGGACATGAATCAGACGGGGGTGCGCTGGACGTCGGAACAGGTGCTTGCTCTGGCTCCTGACGACGCGTCACGCAGAGCGGGCAACAAGCTCGGCACGGCCGGGCCGTGGTCGGACACGGGCTGCGACGCCTCGGGCGCCGTGTGGGGGCTGTGCAAGGGCAGCGGCAGCAGGCCGTACCGGACGGTGGTGGACACCACAGGCCCGGCCTGCAACTGCTCGTGCCCGAGCCGGAAGTTCCCGTGCAAGCACGCACTGGGCCTGCTGCTGCTCTGGTCGACGGACGGAGCGACCGTTGCGGAGCGCGCCGAGGGCGCCGAGCCGCCCGAGTGGGCCGGGGAATGGATCGGCACGCGCAGAAAGCGGCAGACGGACCGCGCGGAGAGCGCGGAGAGCGCGGCGGCGAAGACCGCCGACCCGGAGGCCGCCCGGCGCAGAGCGGAGCGGCGGGCCGCGCGGATCACCTCGGGCGCAGCGGAGTTGGAGCAGCGGCTGACGGACCTGCTGCGCGGCGGTCTCGCCTCCGCCGAGCAGTCGGGTTACGGACTGTGGGAGGAGACGGCGGCGCGGATGGTCGACGCGCAGGCACCGGGGCTCGCGGGCCGGGTGCGGGAGTTGGGGGCGATACCGGGCTCGGGCCCCGGCTGGCCGGTGCGGCTGCTGGAGGAGTCGGCGCTGCTGCATCTGCTGAACACGGCGTGGCTCGGGCGAGACCGGCTGCCGGAACCGCTGGCGACGACGGTCCGTACCCGCGTCGGCCTGCCCGCCCCCGCCGGGGGCCCGCCCGTCCGGGACCACTGGCTGGTCCTCGCGCAGTACGACACCTCCGACGGCAAACTCGTCACCCGCCGGATCAGGTTGCACGGCCGGGACTCGGGGCGCCCGGCGCTGCTGCTCTCCTTCGGAGCGGCCGGCCGCGCTCCGGAGCTGGCGCTGCCGGTGGGCGTGGCGATCGACGCCGAGATCGTTCCGCACCCCGGCGCCGGACAGCTACGGGCGGACTGGGGCGAGCGGTTCGGCGACCCGGTGGCGATGGAGGAACCGCCCCCCGGCGGCTCCGTGGCGGCGGCGATCGACGCGTACGGCGCGGCGCTGAGCGCCGATCCCTGGCTGGACGCCTGCCCCGTGACGCTGCGCGATGTCATCCCGGTCCCCGGGGTGGGCGGCGGATGGCAACTGGCCGACGCCGACGGAGGGTCCGCGCTGCCGGTCGCGCCCGTCGCCCTGGGGCACCCGGGGCTGTGGAAGCTGGCCGCGCTCTCCGGCGGCGGCCCGGTCACGGTCTTCGGTGAGTGCGGCCACCGCGGCTTCCGGCCGCTCACGGCCTGGTCGGCGGAGATACCGGGGACGGTTCCGCTCACCTGAACCCGCCCACGCCCGGAGCCCGATGCGACGTACGGACGGAGTATCCCGATGACACGCACGCCCAGCACACCGCCCACGCCCCGCACCCCGACGACCACACCCACCGCGCCCTGGGAGTCCTCCTGGGAAGGGCTCGTCACCTCGGCGCTGCTCGGCACCGACCGCCGTACCCCGCCCCCGGAGGTCCTGACCCCCGGCAAGGACGCCCCGGTCGCCCTGCTGGACGCCGCCGTGCTGCACACCGTACGGCGCAGGGCGGGGCTGCTGCCCGCGCCCGCCGCCGCGCCTCCGGCCGCCGCGCCCCGGGACGGCCGCGCGCCGCTCCCCGGGGCGGCGCGACGGCGGCTCGGGCAGCTACTGGCCGACCGGGCGGCGCCGACGAGCGGCGGGGGGCGGCGCGGGGCGGCGCCCGATCTCACCGAACTGCTGCCGCAGTGGCTCGCCGCGGCCAACGCGCACGGCTACGCCGCACCGGCGCCGCTGCTGCCCGCACTGCTGGACGCGGCCCGCGCGCGGACCGATCTGCGCCCGCCGGCCCTGGCATTCGCCGGGCCGCGCGGGCTCTGGCTCGCCCGGCTCAATCCGGAGTGGAAGTTCGCGCTGCGCGGCGGGTCCGGCGGCGCCGTGCTGCCCGCCGCCGAGGACGCGGAGGCGAGGCGCCGGCTCTGGGAGGAGGGTCTGTTCGCCGAGCGGATCGCGCTGCTCACCGCCGTACGGGCCAGGGACGCGGAGGCGGCGCGCGCGCTGCTCGCCTCGACCTGGCCGACCGAGCGCGCCGAGGACCGGCTGATGTTCCTCGACTCGCTGCGCGACGGGCTGTCGGCGGCGGACGAGCCCTTCCTGGAACAGGCGTTGTCGGACCGCAGCCGCAATGTGCGCTCCACCGCGGCCGAACTGCTCTCGGCGCTGCCCGGTTCCGCGCTCGCGGGCCGGATGGCGGCCCGCGCGGCCACCTGCGTCAGCATGGACCGTACGGGCGGCGGACAGGTCATCTCGGTCGAGGCGCCCCACGAGTGCGACGCGGACATGCAGCACGACGGAGTGATCCCCGCGCCGCCCGGCGGCCGGGGCGAACGGTCCTGGTGGCTGGGTCAGTTGGTGGAGGCGGCCCCGATGTCGGGATGGCCGGCCAGGCTCGGCGGCCGGACCCCCGAGGAGATCGTCGCCCTGCCCGTCCTGGACGGCTGGGCGGACGAACTGCACGCGGCGTGGTGCCGGGCGGCCGTACGGCAGCGGGACGCGCGCTGGTCGGCCGCACTGCTGGGGTCGCCGACCGCGCCGCCCGACGCGGGCCCCGGTACGACATCGCTCGCCGAGCGCGCGAAGCTGCTCGCCACCCTGCCCGAGGGGGAACGGTCCGACTGGGTGGCCGCGTTCATCGCCGCGCACGGCCTGCCGGAGGCGTTCCAGTTGCTCGGCGGGTGCGCGGTGCCCTGGTCGGGGCCGCTCGGCCGGGCGGTGGTGGACGCGCTGGACATCGCCAGGGACGCGGGCAGCTACCCCTGGAGCTTCAGCGGCGTCATGGGTCTCGCGGAACGCTGTCTGGACCCGGCGGAGGTGAGCAGGCTGGAGCTGCTCACGGCCACCCCCGACGAACCGGAGGACGGGTCACCCGGCGCGGGCGGCTACTGGTCGGAGGCGTTCCAGCGCCTGGTGTCCACCCTGCGTCTGCGCGCCCTGATGCACGCAGAACTGGCGCCGGCCCCCGGGCAGCCCCCGGGACCGGCGGCGGAGGCACCGCGGGAGCCGGTACGGGAGCCGGTACGGGAGCCGGTACGGGAGCCGGTACGGGAGCCGGTACGGGAGCCGATACCCGGCGGCCGGGAAGCCTAGGACCGTCCGTCAGGCGCCCGCGGGCTGGCGGACGTTGGCCTTGACCCAGGTGACGATCGACGTCGTCGTCGCCCCCGGGGTGAAGATCTCCGCGACACCCTTCTCCTTCAGCGGGGCGATGTCCGCGTCCGGGATGATGCCGCCGCCGAAGACCTTGATGTCCGCCGCGTCGCGCTCCTCCAGCAGTTCGATCACCTTCGCGAAGAGCGTGTTGTGGGCGCCGGAGAGGATGGACAGGCCGATCGCGTCGGCGTCCTCCTGGATCGCGGTGTCCACGATCTGCTCCGGCGTCTGGTGGAGCCCCGTGTAGATGACCTCCATCCCCGCGTCGCGCAGGGCGCGGGCGATCACCTTGGCCCCCCGGTCATGCCCGTCGAGCCCCGGCTTGGCGACCACCACACGGATCGGACCTGTCACACCCATCACTGCCTCCACATACCGACTGCGCCGTCATTGGCACGGGTCCCCGCGCCCGCCAAGGCTCGGAGTAGTGAACGAACGTTATCCACAGCATCCCGCAACCAGCCGTTTCGCGGAGGCCGCAGAGGGGGAAATCACACATGGGACATGTTCGCTTTGCGCCGTTCCGTCACCACCCGGCCCACCGTCCGGGCGGAACGGGCGCACGGGGAGCCGCGGACGGAGCCGTCACGACCCGACGGCTCCCGGCATGTCGCCGTGGCGCCCCATGAGGGCATACGGGGGACAGAGCCGCCTCCCGTATGCCGTTCGGAGGTCGGCCCATGAAGGTCACGCCGTTCGCGCCGCTCTCATCCCTGCTGACGCCCTTTCTGCGCCAACTGGACCGCGTACGCCCGGCGGGGGCGACCGCCGCTTCCCTGGGCCTCACCGCGCCACTGCGGGCGGGCGCGCTCGATCTGGCGATCTTCACCGGCCATCTCTTCCTCTACCCGGCCGGAATCGTCCAGGAGCGCCGGGCCGCACCCCTGCCGCCCGAGGCGTCCCCGCTGCCCACCGAGGGCCGCGCGCACCCGCCGGTCGTCCTGCTGCACGGCTTCGTGGACAACCGCTCCGTCTTCGTGCTGCTGCGCCGCTCCCTCGCCCGGCACGGCTGGCGACATCTGGTCTCGCTCAACTACTCGCCGCTGACCTGCGACATCCGTACGGCCGCCGAGTTGCTGGGCCACCACATCGAGGAGATCTGCGCGCGCACCGGCCACCGCCGGGTGGATGTCGTCGGTCACAGTCTGGGCGGCCTGATCGCACGGTATTACGTACAGCGCATGGGCGGTGACGCACGGGTGCGTACGCTGGTCACGCTGGGTACACCGCATGAGGGCACGACGGCCGTGCCGCTGGCCGACGCACACCCGGTCGTACGGCAGATGCGTCCCGGATCGCCGGTCATCGAGGAGTTGGGGGGGGGGGGGGCCCCCGGCGGGGCCCCCGGGGGGGGTGGGTGGGGGGGGCGGCCACCCCCCACGGGGGCGGGGGCCCACCCCCCGGGGGGAGA
>NZ_JBHZDA010000032.1:0-46746 GCF_042755665.1 Streptomyces sp. NPDC059142 | reverse complement strand
GGGTGTTCCGCCTGTCGCGCCCGGGAGCGCGGTTAATGGGGGTGGGGGGGCCGCCGCCCCCCGCCCCCCGCACCCGGTTCGTGAGCTTCTGGAGCGACGCAGACCCCCTGATGGCGCCGGTCACCACGGCCAGGATCGAACATCCGGACCTTCTCGTGGAGAACGTGCTGGTGAGCGGGGTCGGCCATCTCGCCCTGCCGATCCATTCGGGGGTCGCCGCCGGCATCCGGCACGCGCTCGACGGATCGACCCCTGCGACCAGTTCCGGTGAAGATTCCGTGCCGACACCTCCGGCCGAGGGTTCCGGATCCGCTTCCGTCGCCTGATCCGCGGAGCCTGGCCCCACTCTCACACTCGAACGCATTTCGAACGTATGGCCAAGCCTGCGCCCACAGTTCGCCGAAACACGGCCGAATGCCCGTTTCCGTAAAGCACGAAACTCGCGGAAGATTGTCGCCGTCGCATACCGCCGGGTACAGTCGCGGCCACTGCTTTCCCTCTGGGGGCCCTTTCCACACAGGACCCGATTTCCCAGAGCCTGGTTCTGCTGCCGAGGCGAGAGAGAAGTTGGTGAACGACCAGCACGCCCACGCCGGGTACACCGCTTACGACGGTTACCAGAACGGCAGCTTCGAGACAGATCCCCTCTTCGGCTCGCTGCCGGACGGTTCGGGTGGCACGGGTGGGTACGGCGACACTTCCGCCGCCACCGGCCAGTACGCGACCGTGCAGGCCGACCACGCACAGGGCGATCCTCTGCACGGTGACCCCATGCAGGCCGGACACCCGCACGCCGGGCACTCCGGTCAGTACGACAACACCCAGTGGGACACCGGCGCTCACCACCAGGCCACCGGCTACGACGCGTACGGCGCGCAGGGGTACGACACCAGCGGCCAGTGGCCGACCGTCACCCCCGACTCCCCCGTCACCGGCGGTTATCCGCAGGACGCCACCGGCGAGTGGGGCTCCGGCGCCTGGCACCAGGTCGTCCAGCCGAACGGCCCCGGCGACACGGGCCAGTTCGACACCACGGCGTTCGACGGCGTCTCGTACAGCGGCTACGACACGCCCGGGGCGACGCCGACCGCCACCTTCGACCCGGCGCAGCTCGCCGCCCTGGAAACCGCCCAGTTCGAAGCGGCGCAGTTCGAAGCGGCACCGTTCTCCTACGAGGCGACCGCCCAGTGGAACGCGCCGTCGTTCGACACCGGTTCGTACGACGCGACCGCCTGGAACGGCACGGGCACCACGCCCGAGGAGGCGCCGTACGCGTACGGCGCCCCGGGCCCCGAACCTGAACGGGCCTACGACGCGGAGCCGGGCTACGAACCCGAACCCGGCTACACCGCCGAACCGGGCTACGAGGCGGAGCCGGTCTACAAGACCGAGCAGCAGGGCTACGACACCGGCGCCGTCGAGACGGTCACCGCACCGGAGACCGGCCCCGGAGCCGAAGCCGAACACCGTCCGGGAGCCGACGACTTCGCCCCGGACGCCGAGAACCCCGTGGAACCGGCCACGCCGGAGGACGACCCCGACTCGCTGCACACGGCGGCCACGATGGCCACGCCCGCGGTGACGATCACCCCGCGCCCCGTGCGCCGGGCCGGCGGCGCCGGGAACGGCAGCCGAGGCCGGCGCCGTACCCCCGCCAAGCGCTCCGCCCTCCTCACCGTCGCCGTGCCCTCCGCCTGTGTGATGGGCGTCGCCGGTATCGCCGCCGCCTCCGTCGGCGGACTCACCGGTGAGGACACCAAGGACGACTCCACCACCACGGCCTCCGCCGAGGACACCGCCTCCGCCAAGCCCGTCGCCGCGGCGGCCAACAACAAGCTGGACACCCAGCTCGCCGCGCTCAGCGCCGACGCCCGCGACTTCGGCGACCGCGCCAGCCGCACGCAGGAGCGGATCGACCTCCAGGAGCGGAAGGCCGAGGAGCGGAAGCGGGCCGCCGAAGAGGCGGCGCGCAAGGAGGCGGCCCGCCCCAAGTTCGCCCTCCCCGTCTCGCAGCACGGACTCAGCGCGTACTACGGCCAGGCCGGCGTCAACTGGATGTCCATGCACACCGGGATCGACTTCCCCGTCTCGTACGGCACACCGGTCATGGCCGCGACCGACGGCACCGTACGCACGCAGTACAACAGCGCCTACGGCAACATGGCCATCGTGACCTCCCCGGACGGCACGGAGACCTGGTACTGCCACCTCAGCAGTACGAAGATCCGCTCCGGTTCGGTCAAGGCCGGTGACGTGATCGCCTACTCCGGCAACTCCGGCAACTCCACAGGACCGCACCTGCACTTCGAGGTACGGCCCGGCGGCGGCTCGGCGATCGACCCGCTGTCCTGGTTCCGCAGCCACAGCCTCGACCCGACGTAGCCGGGTCACGCGGCACAGAACAGCACAGCCAGAGGCGAGCGCCGCGGCCCACCGGCCGCGGCGCTCTTCCTTGCCTCGTCCCTACAGCTTCTCGACCGGCGCGTACCGCAGCAGCAGCCGCTTGGGCTTGGTGTCCCCGAAGTCGACCGTCGCCTGCGCGTCCGCGCCCACGCCCGTCACCTCCATGACCGTGCCGAGGCCGAACTGGTCGTGCGTGACCCGGTCCCCCACCACCAGCGCGATCACCGGCTTGTCGCTCGCGCGCCGCGTCGCGAAGCCCGAGGGCCCGCCGCCCGACCGTGAACGCGACGCCGAGGAGGAGAGCGACGACGTGATCCCGGACGTCGGACCCGCCGGGATCTGCGCGCCGGTCCGCTTCCACTCCATGTGGTGTCCCGGGATCTCCTCCAGGAACCGCGAAGCCGGGTTGTACGAGGGCTGCCCCCAGGCGCTGCGCATCGACGACCGTGTCAGATAGAGCCGTTCACGGGCGCGCGTGATGCCCACGTACGCGAGTCGGCGCTCCTCCTCCAGCTCCTTCGTCTGGCCGAGGGCGCGCATGTGCGGGAAGACGCCGTCCTCCATGCCCGAGAGGAACACCACCGGGAATTCGAGGCCTTTGGCGGTGTGCAGCGTCATCAGCGTGATGACACCGGAGCCGTCCTCGTCCTCGTCGGGGATCTGGTCGGAGTCGGCGACCAGCGCGACCTTCTCCAGGAACTCGGCGAGGGTCGGTGTCGCGGCCGGGGCGGCGGCAGCGTCCGTACCGTCCCCGCCGCCCTCTCCGCCCGCGTCCGCGTCGCCGCCGTCACCGGCGGTCGCGGCGGCCTGACTGCGCTCCTGTTCGAACTCCAGCGCCACCGAGGCCAGTTCCTGAAGGTTCTCGATCCGCGTCTCGTCCTGCGGGTCGGTCGACGCCTGAAGCTCGGCCAGATAGCCGGTCCGTTCGAGTACGGCCTCCAGGACCATGGCCGGTCCGGCGCCCGATTCGACGACCGTACGCAACTCCTCCATGAGCGTGTTGAAGCGCTTGACGGCGTTGGCGGAGCGCGCCGCCATGCCGTACGCCTCGTCCACGCGCCGCAGCGCCTGCGGGAAGGTGATCTTCTCCCGGAGCGCCAGGGCGTCGATCATGGCCTCCGCGCGGTCCCCGATGCCGCGCTTGGGCACATTAAGGATCCGGCGCAGCGGTACGTTGTCCTCCGGATTGGCGAGGACACGCAGATAGGCCAGGACGTCCCGGACCTCCTTGCGTTCGTAGAAGCGCACTCCGCCGACGACCTTGTACGGCAGGCCGACCCGGATGAAGATCTCCTCGAAGACACGGGACTGCGCGTTCGTCCGGTAGAAGACGGCGACATCGCCCGCCTTGGCCTCGCCCGCGTCCGTCAGCCGGTCGATCTCGTCGGCGACGAACTGCGCCTCGTCGTGCTCCGTGTCCGCGACGTAGCCGGTGATCTGGGCGCCCGCGCCGGCCTTGGTCCACAGGTTCTTCGGGCGGCGGCTCTCGTTGCGCTCGATGACCGCGTTGGCCGCGCTGAGGATCGTCTGCGTGGAGCGGTAGTTCTGCTCCAGCAGGATCGTCGTCGCGTCCGGGTAGTCCTCCTCGAACTGGAGGATGTTGCGGATCGTGGCGCCGCGGAAGGCGTAGATCGACTGGTCGGCGTCGCCGACGACGCACAGCTCGGCCGGGTCCTCGCCCTCGCCCGAGGGGCCCACCAGTTCGCGTACGAGGGTGTACTGGGCGTGGTTGGTGTCCTGGTACTCGTCCACCAGGACGTGCCGGAAGCGGCGCCGGTAGTGCTCGGCGACGTCGGGGAACGCCTGGAGCAGGTGGACGGTGGTCATGATGATGTCGTCGAAGTCCAGAGCGTTGGCCTCGCGCAGCCGCGCCTGGTACATCCGGTACGCCTCGGCGAGGGTCTTCTCGAAGCCGTCGACCGCCTGCCCGGCGAAGGTCTCCTCGTCGACCAGCTCGTTCTTCAGGTTGGAGATCTTGGCGCTGAAGGACTTCGGCGGATAGCGCTTGGGGTCGAGGTCCAGATCGCGGCAGACCAGGGCCATCAGCCGCTTCGAGTCGGCGGCGTCGTAGATCGAGAACGACGACGTGAACCCGAGCCGCTTCGACTCGCGCCGCAGGATCCGTACGCAGGCGCTGTGGAACGTCAGCACCCACATCGCCTGGGCGCGCGGGCCCACGAGCTGGCCGACGCGCTCCTTCATCTCGCCCGCGGCCTTGTTGGTGAAGGTGATCGCCAGTATCTGGCCGGGGTGGACGCTTCGGGTGCCGAGGAGATGCGCGATCCGGTGGGTCAGCACCCGGGTCTTGCCGGACCCGGCCCCGGCGACGATGAGCAGCGGCGATCCCGTGTGCACGACGGCCGCCCGCTGCTCCTCGTTCAGCCCTTCGAGGAGCGAGGCGGGGTCGATGACCGTGCGGGGCGCGCCGTCGCGGTGGTACGGGTCCCGGGCCGGGGGCACGTCGTACGCGCCCTGGAACAGGTCGTCGGGCACCTGCTCCGGGGCGTGCTCGTCCTGGTCCTCGGGCGGCGGGGGGTGCTCGTCGCCGGAGGGCTGGAGGTCGGCCAGGAAGCTGTCGTCAAAGAGGCTGCTCATCGCTTAACGAGTCTAGGCGGCCGCACTGACAGTCGGCGCCCGACCGGGAAAGCCGGTGGGGGAAGTCGGCCCCGCGGGCCGGGCCGGGAAGCCGGACGGTCCCGGTCCACATACGGAGCGTGACGCTATACCCCGCACGGGGGCTCCCTGCACTCCACACGAGCAAATGGTCACAGAAATGTATCGGGCATATCGGCCATCCACCTTCACATCAGCGCCACATTTTGGCTAGCGTGCTCGATCAGGCAGCCCGTACCTCTGATGGCGATCCGCGCCGAGCGGGCGGCCCACGCCGAATCCGGGCTTTCCGCAAGGAAGTTCGGAACCGGGGACCCACTCTGCACGACCGGGGTGAATCGGGCCGTACGTTCGCCGTACGCACAAGGCCCGTAGGGCAGCCTTCCGTTCCGCCCGAACCCGACAGCTAACCCGGTAGGCGGTCCACGGAAGGAGATGCCGAACTTGGCGTCGCATCGCAAGTCGCGCAGCCGTAGCGGAGTAGGCCCCAACTCTTCCGCGGTCGGAGTGACGACGGCCGCCATCGCCTCGGTCACGCTGCTGTCGACGCAAAGCGCGGACGCCGCGCCCGCGGATTCGAAACCGTCGGTCGAAGAGGTGCAGAAGAAGGTCGACGCCCTGTACCGCCAGGCCGGTGGAGAGTCGCAGACGTACAGCAGGGCGAAGGAGACCACGGCCAAGCAGAAGCGCACGGTCGACCGGGTCATCGAGGGCGTCGCCAAGAGCGCGGACAAGCTGAACGAGGCGCGCCGTACGCTCGGTTCCTCCCCCGCCGCACGGCCCGGGGAAGCCGCGGGCACCCCGGCGGCCACCCTGGCGTTCACGGACGGCCCGCAGCCGCACGCCGGGCGGAGCGGGGCGGTGGACGCGCCGACCGACCGTCGGCGGAGCACCGTCGCGGAGCCCCCGGCGCGCCACGCGGAGGCGGTGGAGGAGCGGGACCGGGCCGCCATGAGCCTCGATCCGGACGAGTCGCCCGCCTCCCTGCGGAACAGCAAGGAGAGCATCCAGAAGAAGCTCGCCGAGGCCCGCGCGCTGCTGGCGCGGCTCACCGCGGAGGAGCAGGCGCGGCTGGCCGCGCTGGAGCGCAAGAGGGAAGAAGAGGCCCGGCGCGCGGCGGAGGCGCAGGCCAAGGCGGAGGCCCGCGACAAGGCGGAGGCCGAAGCGGAGGCGGAGCGCCGGCGCGAGGCGGGACAGCCCCAGGTCACCGACGCGGGCGGTCTCGCGGCGGCGAGCACCGTCGGCGGTACGGTTCCGGTCGCGGTCGGCGGCACCGCCATGGAGGCCGGGACCGGCGGTGACCCGGCCGCCACGTACGCGGCCAAGGCGGCCAAGGTGCTGGCCTTCGCCGCCGCCCAGATCGGCAAGCCGTACGTCTGGGGCGCCTCGGGGCCGAGTTCGTACGACTGCTCGGGGCTGACCCAGGCTGCCTGGAAGGCGGCGGGCGTCGAGCTGCCGCGCACCACCGCCGCCCAGGTGAACACCGGCACGCGCGTCGCCACCGACGACCTGCTCCCGGGCGACCTGGTCTTCTTCTACGACGACCTCAGCCACGCCGGTATCTACATCGGCGACGGCATGATGATCCACGCGCCCAAGCCGGGCGCGAACGTACGCGAGGAATCGATCTACTACATGCCGATCTACGGCAGCGTCCGCCCGGCCTGACCCCCGGCCCGGTCACCGGCCGGGCCTCGGGTCGGATCTCCGGCCCGGGTCTCCGGCCGGCCCTGGGGTCCGGTCTACGGCCCGGGTCTCCGGCCGGGCCTCGGGTTCGGTCTGCGGCGGGTCCTCGGGTCCGGTATGCGGCGGGTCCTTGAGCGGTCCGTCCCCGGCCTCCGGTTCCCCCGCGCACGCGGGGGACGGAGCGCCGGGATCAGGTCCAGAGGGTGGCGATGAGGATGTTCGCCACCGTCAGCCCGCCCACCGCGCCGAACAGCGGCTTCGCGGCGGCCTCGTCGTCCCGCTTCACGTACACGATGCCCAGGATCACGACCAGGACGGCCATCTTGACGCCGAGCTTGATGTTGTTGAGCGCCTGGTCGTCGGCCTGGCTGAGGCCCACCAGCACCATCCCCGTGATCAGCATCGTCAGCGCTCCGTGCAGCATCGGAGGGGTGAAGCGCGCCGTCCCGGCGCTCATCGCCTTCGTCTGCGTCAGGAATCCGCCGAGCAGCGAGGCTATGCCGATGATGTGCAGGGCGACGAAGACATTGATGAGTACGTCCATGCCGGGAGCGTAGCCGGGCCGTATCACCCCTCCTCGGTGAGGTGAGGCTTACTTCCATGATCGATCGGGTCCGTCCGGAAGGGCACAAGTGCGCACTCCGGACGGACGATCCTGATCAGGAAGCGCTCCGGAACCTTCACCTCCCGCCAATTCCCGCCATGCCGAGGCCGAGTCGTGATCCGGCGTCCTAACGTCCTGCGTGCGGCCCCTCCCCGGCCGTACCGGGCGGCCGTACCGCACGGAATCGACGGAGACGAAGGAAACGGACCCCGCCCCCGTGGCAGCGCACCGAAAGCCCAGACAACGCCCGTTCACCGGCCAGGCCGGCCGCACCGCCGCGACGCTCGCGCTCGCCGGTGCCGCGACCGCCACGGCGGCGGGACCCGCGCACACCGAGCCCCGGCTCACCCCCGCGCAGATCAAGGCCAAGGTCGACGCGTTGTACACGCAGGCCGAGGCCGCCACCGAGCAGTACAACGGCACGAAGGTGAAGGCCGACGAGGCCCGCGCCTCGCTCACCGTGCTGCGCGACGAGGCCACCCGCAGGACGGAGCGGCTCAACGCCTCGCGGGACCAACTCGGCTCGATCGCCTCGGCCCAGTACCGCAGCGGTGGCCTCGACCCGGCCGTACAGCTCGCCCTCAGCTCCCGTCCCGAGGAGTATCTGGAGCGGGCCGGTCTCGCCGAGCGTGCGGGCAGCCGGCAGGCCGCCGCCGTCGCCGGGATCCGCAGGGAGCTGTCGGTCGTCGCCGGGCTGCGCTCCCGGGCGGACACCCAGCTCACCGATCTCACGGCCCGCCGCGCCGAGCTGGCCCGGCACAAGTCCACCGTCCAGGGGAAGATCGCCTCCGCCCGGCGGCTCCTGGACAGGCTCACCGCCGAGCAGCGCGACCGCTACGAGGCGCGGGACGGCGGGTACGCCGCGCGCGCGGACCGCGGGACGCCACGCGGTGCGGTACGGGCGCCGAACGCGCGGGCCGAGGCCGCCGTCGCCTTCGCGTACGGGGCGATCGGCAAGCCGTACGTCTGGGGCGCGACCGGCCCAGGGTCCTTCGACTGCTCGGGGCTGACCCAGGCCGCCTGGCGCGCCGCCGGGGTCGCCCTCTCCCGTACCACCTACACACAGATCAACGCGGGCAGGCGCGTCACACGCTCCGAGCTGGCCCCCGGTGACCTGGTGTTCTTCTACTCGGGCATCAGCCATGTCGGGATCTACGTGGGCGACGGGCAGATGATCCACGCGCCGCGGCCGGGCACGGCGGTCCGGCTCGCGCCGGTCGACCAGATGCCGTTCGCGGGGGCCGCCCGGCCCGTCTGACGCCCCCCGGACACCTCTGATGACTGTCACGCGGCACCGGCCGGATCCGTCATGGGGCCCCGGCCGCCGAGGGGTTGTCTCCGACGGCCCATGCCGGAGTGCCTCGTTCCCTTCCCCGGTTGACGATGAGCACGAGAACGCCATCGGAACGGTGAGGGGGAGAGGAAAGGGGCGGTCGTGAGCCGAGCCACCGCTGTCAGTACGACGGTCCTCGTCGTCGGCGCACTGTTCGTCCTGGCGCCCGTGGGCGTCACCCCGAAGGGCTGCGGGGATCTCTCCGGCGGCCGGCTCTGTGTCGAGGGCCCGATCGGCGGCGCGGGCCACTTCACCACGCGCTATGTACGGACCGGGGTCGGCCACGAGATCCCCGTCCGCCTCGGCTACCAGCGCAGGGATGCCCGGATCACGGCGTTCCCCGGCTGGTTCGGCACCGTGCGCACCCGGCAGGGCCGCGCCGAGCTGACCGGCGTCCTCGACACGCGGCCCGGCGAGTGCATCCGCGGCGTGCTGGCCCACCAGGGGCGGCTGTACGTGACCGGCTGGCACTGCCGGTGAGCCGCGGACGGGGCCGCGCCCGGCGGGCCGCCGGGCGTCGGCTCCGCAGTCGGGCCGGTCGGCAGGGCGCCGGGCGTCGGCTCCGCGGTCAGACCAGCCGGCGGGCCGTCGCCCAGCGGGTGAGTTCGTGGCGGTTGGAGAGCTGGAGCTTGCGCAGGACCGCCGAGACATGGGACTCCACGGTCTTCACCGAGATGAAGAGCTGCTTGGCGATCTCCTTGTAGGCGTAGCCCCGCGCGATGAGCCGCAGCACCTCGCGCTCGCGCTGCGTGAGCCGGTCCAGGTCCTCGTCCACGGGCGGCGCGTCGGTCGACGCGAAGGCGTCCAGGACGAAGCCGGCCAGCCGGGGCGAGAAGACCGCGTCGCCCTCCTGGACCCGGAAGACCGAGTTGACCAGATCCGTGCCGGTGATCGTCTTGGTGACATAGCCGCGGGCGCCGCCCCGGATCACGCCGATGACGTCCTCGGCCGCGTCCGAGACCGAGAGCGCCAGGAAACGCACCGGGTTCTCGGCCGCCGTCATCATCGGCGCGCAGCGGCGCAGCACCTCGACCCCGCCGCCGCCCGGCAGATGGACGTCGAGCAGGACGACCTCGGGGCGGGTCGCGGTGATCACGGTGACCGCCTGGTCGACGTCGGCCGCCTCGCCGACGACCTCGACGCCCGTCTCCTCCGTACGGCCGATCTCGGCCTGGACGCCCGTACGGAACATCCGGTGGTCGTCGACGAGCACGACGCGGACGCGGCGGCCGTCCCCCGCCGGGTCCCCGCTCGCCGCGGGAGTGGATTCGGCGTGTACGCCCTCGCTCATGGTGTCTGTCCCTCGCCCTTGTCGCTCCGCAGCCGTCTGCGCGGCTCTCGTACCGTACGGTCCCCTCCCGGCGACCGGTCCATCCACCGCCGGTCGGCGCGTGCCCCCGCTCAGTCGGCGCGCTCCATCTCCAGCTCGACCTCCGTGCCGCCGTCGGGCACCGCGCGCAGCCGGGCCGTGCCTCCGTTGCGCTGCATACGGCCGATGATCGACTCCCGGACGCCCATCCGGTCGTCCGGGACGGAGTCCAGATCGAACCCGGGGCCGCGGTCGCGTACGGAGAGGAAGACCGTACGCCCCTCGACCTCCGCGAACACCTGTACGGCGCCGCCCTCGCCACCGTACTTGGCGGCGTTGACCATCGCTTCGCGCGCGGCCTGCATCTGCGCGGACAGCTTCTCGTCGAGCGGGCAGTCGCCGACGACCACGACCTCGATCGGCACGCCGTGGTAGTCCTCCACCTCGGCCGCCGTCCGCTTCACCGCGTCGGCGAGCGTCGTGGGCTCGTCCGCCTCGTCCTTGCCCGTGCCCTCCGGCTTGTAGAGCCAGGCGCGCAGCTCGCGCTCCTGGGCGCGGGCGAGTCTGCGTACCTCTCCCCCGTCGTCCGCGTTGCGCTGGATGAGCGTCAGGGTGTGCAGCACGGAGTCGTGGACGTGCGCGGCGACCTCGGCGCGCTCCTGTGCGCGGATCCGCATCAGGCGCTCCTCGGAGAGGTCCTGGGTCATCCGGACGAGCCAGGGCCCGGCGAGCAGCGCGACCCCGGCGACGACGGCGATCGCGCCCGTCAGCACATTGCCGAACTGGGCCGCCGCGCCGCGGACCACCATGAAGACGGCGAGGCCGAGCCCGACCAGGGCGACGCCGGAGAGCCCCCGGGCGAGCTGGAGTATCCGGCGGCGGCGGCCGATCTCGGTCCAGCGGGCGCGTCGCGCGTTGTCCGCCTGACGCCAGACGAGGACGACGCCGACGCCGATCAGCAGCATCGGCCAGATGTAGCGGTCGGCGTCGCTGCGGCCCAGGCTGACGTTGCCGATGAAGGTGGCCGCGCTGACGACCAGCGCGAGCAGGGCGAAGAGCTGGCCCTTGTCGGGCTTGCGCAGCCGGCGTCTGCCGTCCGGGCTGGTCTCGAAGAGCGGGCGGGACTCGACGGCCCGGCCGCCGACGCCGAGCGGGACGACGATCCAGAACACGGCGTAGAGCAGGGCGCCCAGGCCCTGCGAGAAGAAGAAGATGAGGAAGACGAGCCGGACCCAGGCCACCGGCAGTCCGAGATGGCCTGCGAGTCCGCGCGCGACCCCGCCGAGCATCCGGCCGTCCGCGCTGCGGTACAGCTTGCGCGGCGGCTGCTCCTCGGGCCCGGGGGCACGGGAGTGCGGCGACGCGGCGGTGCGAGGCGGGGCGGCTGGCATGCACCGATGGTCACACGGCGGGGCGGGACAGGGCATCAGGGTCGTACCCCTGACGTGACCCTGATCCGGGACCGGGGGCTCCGGGGGGCCAATATCAGGGTCAGACCGGGGTCGTCGCCGGTGGAGACCGGGCCCTCGCCCCGTCACCATGGTCGTATGACCCAGCCGCCGACTCAGCCGCCGTCCTCGCCGACCGCGCCGTCCGCCGCACCGCCACCGCCCTCGGGCGCCACCGCGGTCGCGGGCGCCCCCGCGCATCTGCACCGCAGCCCCCGGCAGAAGGTGTTCGCGGGCGTGTGCGGCGGGCTCGGCCGGTACTGCGACGTCGACCCCGTCATCTTCCGGATCGTGCTCGGTGTGCTCGCGGCCACGGGCGGGCTCGGGCTGATCTTCTACGGCTTCGCCTGGCTGCTGATACCGCTGGAGGGCGAGGAGGAGAACGAGGCGCGCAGGCTGCTGTCGGGTCGGGTGGACGGCGCGTCGCTGATCGCCGTGCTGCTCGCGCTGGCGGGGTGCGGTCTGTTCCTGTCGATGCTGGACAACGGGGAGACGCTGAGCTTCGCCGGGATCCTGTCGATCACGGTGGTGGGGGCGGCCGTCTGGTCGCAGCGCCGGCGGGGCACCCTGCCGGACGGCGGGCCGCTCGATCCGGCCGCCGCGCATGTGGTGGCGGACGCTCCGCCGGAGACGAAGGCGCCGCCGACGCCGGGGGCCCCGTCGTGGTGGCGGGACCCGATCGTGAAGGACGGCACCACGGGCCCGGTGGGCACGGACTATCTGTGGGGCCCGACGGGCGAGCAGGTGGAGGCGCGGCCCTGGGGCTGGCACAGGCGGGGCAAGGACGGGGCGGGCTGCGGGGACCGGGCGGCGTCACGCATACGGGAGCCCCGCCCGCGGGGCCCGCGCGGGATCGCCGGGGTCGTCTTCCTGCTGGCTCTGCTGGCGGGCGGGCTCGGTACGGGGCTCTCCTGGGAGAGCCGGCCGCTGGGCACGAGCCTGGAGATCGGGTTGACCGCCGCGCTCGCGGTGTTCGGTCTGGGGATCGCGGTCAGCAGCTTCCTGGGCCGTACCGGGGTGGGCACGATCTTCCTGACGGTGGTCACGGCCGGGCTGCTCGCCGGGAGCGCCGCCCTGCCGAAGAACATCACGACGGAGTTCGCGCGCAAGGAGTGGACACCGGTGTCGGTGGCGGCTGTGGAGCCGCGCTACGAGCTGGGGTCGGGCAGGGGCCTGCTCGATCTGAGCGGGGTGTCCGTGCCCGAGGGACGGACGGTCAGTTCGTCGGCCGAGGTGGGTGCGGGTCTGCTCAAGGTCGTCGTACCGAAGGGAGTGACGGTGAGGATGACGGCGAAGGCCGCGCTGGGGGACATCAGGCTTCCCGGTGAGCCGCCGAACGATGTGGACGTCTCGCCGAGGCAGTCGCGGGCTCTCACCCTGGCTCCGGTCGCGGGCAGCGCCCCGGCGGGGACGCTGCGGCTGGAGCTCGAAGTCGGGCTCGGACAGGTGGAGGTCACCCGTGCTGCTTCATGAGTTCCGGCCGGGCCGGCTGATCGTGGGACTGACGGCGCTGGCGGTGTCCGCCGCGTACGTGGGCGACGCGGCGGACGCCGGGCCGACGCCGTGGTTCGTGGCGTTCCCCATCATGTTCTGGGGGCTGTTGCTGGCGGCCGTGGTGACCTGGTGCCACTACCGGATACGGCGGCGACGGTCGGCGAGGACGGCGTCCAAGGAGAACGAGGGCGCCCCGGCGAGCACGAGCGGCAGCCAGGCCATGAGATAGGGCAGGTCGTTGCCGTAGTAGTACGGCGTGGCCCCCCAGCTCACGGTGAGCCAGAGGCTGAGCGAGATCAGGGCGCCGCCGAGCGCGGCGATCCGGGTGAGGAGGCCGAAGAGGGCGCCGAGGCCGACGGCGATCTCGCCGAGGGCGATGGCGTATCCGAAGCCGGCGGGGCTCTTGAGCGCCAGGTCGACGAGGGCGGGGATGGCGGAGCTGTCGCGGACGCCCCGCATCATCTCGCCGACGGAGCCACTGCCGGTGGCCGCGAAGAAGCCGCCCTGGGTCAGTTTGTCGATGCCCGCGTAGAGAAAGGTGACGCCGAGGAAGATCCTCAGTGGCAGGAGCGCGTGGCGCGCGGCGCTCTCACGCCGGCCGAGGCGTTCGCCGCCGAGCCCTCCGTAACCGTCCCTCCGGTAGCCGTGTGTCATCGCCGGGTCCACCTCTCCCTGTCCCGCACCGCGGCCGCGCGGGCGACTGCCCCCGCGTGCCCTGCCCCTGCATACGCAGTGAACACATCCGGCGCTCAGTGAACCAGCCGTTGGGCCGGGCGGAATGGGCCCCCTCGGAAAAGATGTGAAAACTCTCCATCAGAACAGGAGCAACAATCGGCCGAATTCGCTCAGTCCATGACTTCGATGATCACGCGGTTGGTCTCGACCCCCGCCGCGGTGACGACCTGGACCTCGACGGCTCCGGGCTCCACCTCCACCGGTACGGACACGGTGAGTGAGGTGTCCGCCGGGTTGGCGAACCCGCCGGGGACGGGCACCAGCGGCACATGGACATGGACCGCGCCGATCCGGACGACCATCCGGGCCAGCCGGTCGGGGGTGCCGGCGCCGGGCGGGACGAATCCGGCGCCGCGGATCTCGATGTCGTCACCGGTCCGGATGGGGGCGTCGAGATCGCCCGCCTCCCTGGCCCGCACGACGGACAGCACGACGGGGCGCCCGCCCTCCGCGTACTTCCCGGCGAAGTAGGTGGCGGCGGAGACCCCGACGAGCAGGGCCAGCGCCCAGGGCAGATCGGGCAGTTGCTCGGGGCGCCGGGCGAGCCGGACGGCGGCGAAGACGGCGGCGACGGCGTTCACCAGCGTGTACTGAACGTCGGTGAAGCTGCCGCGTCCGCCGTCGTCGCAGAGCAGGTCGGCGAGCCGGGGCCGGTCGGCGCGCACCTTCTGGAGCCGCTGGCCCAGGACCCGTACGGACACCACACGGCGGACGACGACGGCGATCGCGCACACGGCGGCGAGGACGCCCACCAGTCCGGCGCCCCGGGCCAGTTCGAGACCGGCGATCAGTTCGTCGCGGCGGTCGGGCCCGGAGGCACCGGCGAGCTGGAGAGCGAGGACGAGCACGGCGAAGACGACGAGCAGCACCCAGACGGAGGCCACGGTCCGGGAGGTCGAGAGCCGGTTGTCCTCCCCGATCAGCGGCGCCAGCAGCCCGCCGCGGGCGCGGTGCAGCCAGGCGGACACGGTCAGCAGTCCGGCGCAGACGAGGGCGGCGAGCAGTCCGGCCGTCCGCGCGAGGGTCCAGCCGGCGCCGATCGCGGTGACCGTCTGCGCCAGCAGGAGCAGCACGACACCGCCCCAGGCGCCGAAGAGCGTGTGCCGCCAGACGGTGTGCAGCCAGGCGTCGCCCGCCTCGCGGCTGCGGTCCGCCACCGCGCGGGCGGACTGGGTGAGTTCGTCGGAGACCCACTGCCGTGAGGCTCCCGCGGAGTGCGCGACGGCGGCCGGCAGCCCCTGCCCCGCGGCCAGTTCGTCCCGCTTCGCCAGGAACGCGGCCACGGCTCGCCGATGCCCTTCCCGGGCCCCGTGCGGACAGTCCCCGCACGCGCAGCCACCGCCGTGCGCGCCCTGCCGCACCTCTTGCACCGCCACGCCGATTGCCGCCTTCCCCGCCCCGAGTTCCGCCCCGAACTCCAACCCAGTGAACTTCCTTACATCGCAGGGAAATTGTCCCGCACGAAGGGAGGGATACGCGGAGTTTGCCGGGTCGGTGCGGGTGACAACATCGTTACGGTGTTGACCCGTGAGAGTCAGTGCTCGGCGGAGCGACGCCTCCAGTACGACGGAGTCCCGCCTCTACCAGCAGCGCACCCAGGAGGAACGGCAACGCCGCCGCCCGGACGGATGGGCGACGGCGACGGCGACGGCGTTGATCTGCGGAGTGGTTACTCCCACTCGATGGTGCCCGGGGGCTTGCTGGTCACGTCGAGGACCACGCGGTTGACGTCCCGGACCTCGTTGGTGATGCGGGTGGAGATCTTCGCCAGGACGTCGTACGGCATCCGGGTCCAGTCCGCGGTCATGGCGTCCTCCGAGGAGACCGGCCGCAGCACGATCGGGTGGCCGTAGGTCCGGCCGTCGCCCTGGACGCCCACGGAGCGTACGTCCGCGAGCAGGACTACCGGGCACTGCCAGATGTCGCGGTCCAGGCCCGCCGCCGTCAGCTCCTCGCGGGCGATCGCGTCCGCGTCGCGGAGCAGTTCGAGGCGGTCGCGCGTGACCTCGCCGACGATACGGATACCGAGGCCGGGGCCGGGGAACGGCTGGCGCTGGACGATCTCGTCCGGCAGGCCGAGCTGCCGGCCGACCATCCGGACCTCGTCCTTGAACAGCTTGCGCAGCGGCTCGACGAGCTGGAACTCGATGTCGTCGGGGAGCCCGCCGACATTGTGGTGCGACTTGATGTTGGCGGTGCCGGTGCCGCCGCCGGACTCCACGACGTCCGGGTAGAGCGTGCCCTGCACGAGGAACGCGACGTCCTCGCCCTCGGCGCCCGCCTCCGCGACGATCTCCGCCTGGGCCTGCTCGAAGACCCGGATGAACTCCCGGCCGATGATCTTGCGCTTCTGCTCGGGGTCGGAGACCCCCGCCAGCGCGGTGAGGAAGCGCTCCTCGGCGTCGACCACGCGGAGCTGTACGCCCGTCGCGGCGACGAAGTCCTTCTCGACCTGCTCGGTCTCGCCCTTGCGCATCAGACCGTGGTCGACGTACACGCAGGTGAGCTGCGACCCGATGGCCTTCTGCACCAGCGCGGCGGCCACGGCCGAGTCCACGCCGCCGGACAGCCCACAGATGGCGCGCTTGGTGCCGACCTGCTCACGGATGAGCGCGACCTGCTCGTCGACCACGTTGGCGGTGGTCCAGTTCGGCTCGATGCCCGCGCCCCGGTAGAGGAAGTGCTCCAGGACCTGCTGCCCGTAGGTGGAGTGCATCACCTCGGGGTGGTGCTGGACCCCGTACAGCTTCTTCTCGTCGTTCTCGAACGCGGCGACCGGTACGACGTCCGTGGACGCGGTGACGGTGAACCCCTCGGGCGCGGCCGAGCAGGCGTCGCCGTGCGACATCCAGACGGACTGCTCGGCCGGGGTGCCCTCGAAGAGGGTGGAGTCCGGCCGGGAGACGGTCAGCGCGGTGCGGCCGTACTCGCGCGCACCCGTGTTGTCGACGGTCCCGCCGAGCGTGGTCGCCATGAGCTGGAAGCCGTAGCACATGCCGAAGACGGGGACCCCGGCCTCGAAGAGCGCGCGGTCGACGCTCGGCGCCTTCTCCGCGTATACGGAGGACGGGCCGCCCGAGAGGATGATCGCCTTCGGGTTCCTGGCCAGCATCTCGGCCACGGGCATCGTCGACGGGACGATCTCGCTGTAGACCCGGGCCTCGCGGACGCGGCGGGCGATGAGCTGGGCGTACTGCGCGCCGAAGTCGACGACGAGTACGACGTCGGGGGCGGCGGGGGGTGCTGCGGGCACGGGGCGGCCTTCCGGCGGAGGTGTGACGAGAGCGCGATGCTGTTCTTCGATTCTAACGGGGGACGGTGAGGGGTCGCGGACAGATCGTTTCGGCTCCCCCCTCAGCCCCCTCACCCGGCTCATCCGGCCTCGTCTCACCATCCGGCCCCGTTTTGCCGTCCGCCGGGGCTCCGGGTCCATACTGTGCGCATGCGGAAGCAGCTCACCTTCGTCTTTACCTATGGCACCGGCCCGTCCGGCTGCCATGGTCGTGCTGCTTGAGCTGACAAGCGACTTCCCAGGCGCCCCGGGCCGACAAGGCCCGGGGCGTCTGTCGCGTTCGGGGCCGTGCGGCTCAGGCCCCCGAACCGACAAGGACCCGTCATGGCATCCGACACCACCGTCACCCGCACCGTCACCTCTGCCACATCTGCCATCCCTGCCACCACCGTCACCCCCGAGAACACCGGCGCCCGCACCACCGAGGCCACCTCGCTCATCGGCGGCGCCCGCGAACGTATCGACACGCTCGACGACCGCATCATCGGCCTCATCCAGGAACGGATGGCGATCTCGGCCGTGATCCAGGACGCCCGGATCGGCTCGGGAGGCCGCCGCGTCCATCTCTCCCGGGAGATGGAGATCCTCGGCCGCTACCGGGACGCCCTCGGCAAACCGGGCACGGCGCTGGCGATGACGCTGCTGGAGCTGAGCCGGGGCCGCGTCTGACGGGCCGCGTCTGGCGGCCACGTCTGGCGGACCGCGCTCTCCGGGGCCAGATGCGGAGCGACCGCGTCCGGCCGGGCCTCCCGGGGGGCGTATCTGCGTTCGGGCACCGCTCTCACCCGTACGGCGCGTGACCGCCCCTGGCGCGCTTCGTTGGTTCGTACGGGCACGCAGCGCACTCCATCGCAGTCGGGAGAAGGACCGCGTGGCTCCGCCGGGGCGTGCGACGTCATACGTCGTGGGACCTCGTCCCGGCGCCCGTGACCGTACGGCAGGGGACAGCCGGCCGGTCGCCAGAGGAACGGCCGGTTCCGGGGACGCCCGGAACCGGCCGCCGTGCAGAACTCGCCACCGCGCCGTGCAGAACTCGCCACCTCGCCGGGCAGACCGCCGCGCACGGCGGGCCGCCGCGCAGAGCGGCCGATACGGCGTGACGCAGGACACATAAAGTTTCTGTGAAGATCGCTGCAACCATTCCCGCAGGTCGCAGGTCTTGCATGCGTAACCTACGGCCTCACCCGTGACCCCACATCATGCGAGAGGGCCCCACGACTCCGCACCGCAGCCTGCCGGTGCGCCGAACTTCGCTGAGGTCTTTCATGAAGCTCCGCCGCGCCATGGCCGTCGCAGCCGCGACCGCCGTCATGGCCCCCGCCGCGTTCCTCGCGGCCACGCCCGCGTTCGCCACCGACGGCGACAACGTCACCCCGCAGACCTCGTCCGAGGCGCCCGCACCCGGCGCCGGCGAGAACGCCGAGGCCGGGCAGCCGCCCGCCGAGCCGTCGTCGTCGACCACCGACGAGGCCCCGGCGCCGACGGAATCGGCGCCCACGCAGCCCGAAGACCCCGACGCGGGCGCCCCCGAGGCCGGGAAGCCCTCGACCAGCACCTCACCGGGCGCGAGCACAAGCCCGAGCGCGAGCCCCGGCACGAGCGAGCCCGCCGAGCCGTCCGCCACGGCGACCACCGCGTCCCCCGGCCCGGTCCAGTGCTCCGAGGACGGCGAGGTCACCTTCGACAAGAACCTCCGGACCCGTCTGACCGGGCTGCCGGAGCGGATCGTCGCGGGCAGCGGCTTCCACGCGTTCGAGCTCAATGTCTCGAACAAGGGCGAGAACACCTACAAGCGCGTCGACCTCGGTGTCTTCGTGGGCCAGATCGACGAGAACACCTGGGAGGAGGACTCCCGCCATCTGACGCTCCAGTACAAGGACCCGGAGACCGGCGCATGGACCGGCATCTCCCTGGATGACGACGACGAGGGCTCCGGCTACCTCGGCTACACCGACATCCGGGCGAAGGAGACGTTCTCCGTCGAGCTGCGGCTGAGCGTGGACAAGTCCGCCCCGTCCGGTCTCGGTTACGCCATCGGCATCGGGCTCTACGCGGACGACAAGGGCAACTGCGTCATCGCGGACGACTACGGGGTCTACGAGTTCGACATCGTGACCGCCGGTTCGGACGCGGGCGAGCCCGGTGAGGCCAAGCCGCAGACCGGGGGCAAGAAGCCGATTCCGGCGAAGCCGGCCGGCAACATCGAGATCAAGCCGGTGGGCCACCTCGCGGAGACCGGTTCCTCCTCGATGGTCCCGGTCATCGGCATGGCGGGCGGGATCGCCGTCGTCGCCGGTGCCGGTGTGATGTTCGCGATGAAGCGCCGCCGCGGTGGCGACGCCGCCGCGTAACACCCACGCGGGACACGGACCGCTGAAGCCGGACCGCTGACATCGGACCGTTGACATCGGCCCGCTGAAGAAGGACCGCTGAAGAAGGACCGCTGAAGCCGGAGAGGCGCTGCACTCGGAGGGGGGTGCAGCGCCTTTCTGTGTCCGCGGCGCCCCGCCCTCAGGAGTTCCTTCTGCTCGGGACCGTCGGCATCCCCAGGAACGGCAGCTTCAGCTCGCCGAACGCGCCCTCCGGGACCACCGGCGACCGCGGCTCCACGGGCGCGAGCCGTTCGTAGGACACCGTTCCCCCCTCCGTTCCCGCACGCTGGTCCGGGCGCGGGTCGCGCTCGCCCTTGTTCGGCCAGAAGGACATCGCGCGCTCCGCCTGGGCCGTGATCGTCAGCGACGGGTTCACGCCCAGGTTGGCCGAGACCGCCGAGCCGTCGACCACCGAGATCCCCTGGTGCCCGTACAGCCGGTGGTACGGGTCGATGACGCCGTCCCGCGCCGAGGCGCCGATGACGCATCCGCCCAGGAAGTGCGCGGTCAGCGGGGTGCCCATCAGCTCGCCCCAGTTGCTGCCGGGGAAGCCGCCTATCTCCTCGGCTATGAGGGACGCCGCGCGCGTCGCCTCGGGTATCTGCTTCGGGTTGGGGGCGCCATGGCCCTGGCGGGCGGTGAGCAGGCCCTTGCCCACGCCGCCGGCCTTGCGGTACGTGGTGAGGGAGTTGTCCAGCGACTGCATGACCAGTCCGATGATCGTCCGTTCCGACCAGGAGCGGTACCAGAACGAGCGGAGCAGCAGCACCGGATGGCGCACGGCGTTCCCGAGCCAGCCCCGTACCCGGTGGTCGCCGTACGGGACCTGGAGGACGCAGAGCGCGCCCATCGCGTTGGAGCCCTTCCCGTACCGCACGGGCTCGATGTGGGTGGTGGCGTTGGGGTGGATGGAGGACGTGATGGCGACGCCCCGGGTGAAGTCCGCCTTCCGCGCGCCGTGGCGTGCGCGGTAGCGCCGGTCCAGGGTCTGTGCGCCCACCAGCGCCTCGGAGTTGGTACGGGTCAGCTCGCCCAGCCGGGGGGAGAGGCGCGGCAGGAGGCCCCGGTCGCGCATGGTGTGGAGCAGGGTCTGGGTGCCGTACGTACCGGCCGCGATCACGACATGACGAGCGCGGAGCACCTTCTCCGGACCGCCGGTTCCACCGCTTCCGCCGACCCTTCCTTTGGTGTGACCTTTTGTGTGACCTTTTGTACGGCCCTTGCGCCGTTGGTCCGTCGGCGCGGTGGTGACGCGCAGACCGTGCCCCTCGTCCTCCGTGACAGCGGTCACCGAGGTCATGGGGTGGATGACCGCTCCCGCCCGTTCCGCCAGGTACAGGTAGTTCTCGGTGAGGGTGTTCTTCGCGCCGCGCCGGCAGCCCGTCATGCACTCGCCGCACTCGGTGCAGGCGCGCCGTGCCGGGCCCGCGCCGCCGAAGTACGGGTCGTCCACCGTGGTCCCCGGCCGGACCGCCGCCGTACCGGCGCCGCCCCCGGCGTCCTCGCCGTCCCCGAAGAAGACCCCGACCGGGGCGAGGTGGAAGCTGTCGCCCACGCCCATCGCCTCGGCCGCCGCCTTGAGGTGGACGTCCGAGGGGGTCGTGGTCGGGTTGAGCCGGACGCCGAGCATGCGCCTGGCCTGGTCGTAGTAGGGCTTCAGCTCCTGTTCCCAGTCGGTGATGCCCGCCCACTGCGGGTCCTCGAAGAAGGCAGCAGGGGGCACGTAGAGCGTGTTGGCGTAGTTGAGCGAGCCACCGCCGACCCCGGCGCCCGCCAGCACCATCACATTGCCGAGCAGATGGACGCGCTGGATGCCGTAGAGACCGAGGGCGGGTGCCCAGAGGTAGTTCCGGACGTCCCAGGAGTTCTTGGGGAGCGTCTCGCGGGTGAACCGGCGGCCCGCCTCCAGGACGCCGACCCGGTACCCCTTCTCGGTCAGCCGCAGCGCGGAGACCGAGCCGCCGAAACCGGAGCCGACCACGATCACGTCGTAGTCGTACGCGTCGTCATCGTCGTGCGTGTCGTCATCGTCGTACGCGTCGTCGGGGACGTACGCGTCCACGTCGTTGTCGTGATCGTCCGTCTGTGACATCGGCTCTCCTCGTCGAGAACTCGCGCAGCCGCGCACTACCGCAGCCGCAGCGCCTTCATCACCCGCAGGCTGCCGCTCATGAAGGCCGCGTACTGGTCGTCGGTCATCCCGAGGAACGGCGCCATCGGCATGATCCGCTGCTCCGCCACCGTCTGGGCCTCGGTGTACTTGAGGATGCCCTCGGAGCCGTGGCGTCGGCCGAGGCCGGATTCCTTCATTCCGCCCATCGGGGCCTGGGCGCTGCCGTACGCCGACGCGTACCCCTCGTTGATGTTGACGGTGCCCGTGCGCAGCCGCGCGGCGATCGCGTGGCCGCGCCGGGAGTCCCGCGTCCAGACGCTCGCGTTGAGGCCGTACGGCGTGTCGTTGGCACGGTCGACCACGTCGTCCTCGTCGCGGAAGCGGTAGAGCGAGACGACCGGGCCGAAGGTCTCCTCCGCGCAGACGGCCATCGGCGCCTCGACGCCTTCGAGGATGGTCGGCTCGTGGAAGAACGGCCCGATGTCGGGGCGGGCCACGCCGCCCGCGAGGACCGTGGCGCCCTTGGCGACGGCCTCCTCGACATGACCGACCGTGGCCGTCAACTGCCGCTCCCCCACCAGGGATCCCATGTCGGCGCCGTACGCGAGCGCGCTGCCGAGCCGCATCGCCTTCGTACGGGCGACGAACCGCTCCACGAACGCGTCGGCCACCGACTCGTGCACGTACAGCCGCTCGATGGAGATGCAGAGCTGCCCGGCCGACGAGAAGCAGGCGCGCACCGCGCCCGCCGCGGCCTTCTCGATGTCCGCGTCGGCGAGGACCAGCATGGCGTTCTTGCCGCCCAGTTCGAGGGAGACACCGACGAGCCGGTCGGCCGCGCCCCTGGCCACCTCGCGGCCGGTCCTGGTGGAGCCGGTGAAGGAGACGTAATCCGCGTGCCGCACCAGCTCGGGGCCGACGACGGGCCCCTCGCCGAGGACGACCTGGAAGACCTCGGCGGGCAGCCCCGCCTCGACCAGCAGGTCACGGGCCCACAGCGCGGTGAGCGCGGTCTCCGTGTCGGGCTTCATGACGACGGCGTTCCCGGCGACGAACGCGGGCAGCGCGTCACCGGCGGACAGCTCCAGCGGATAGTTCCACGGAGCGATCTGGCCGACGACGCCGCGCGGCCGACGCGCCTCGCTGACCTTGGTCAGCAGCGGTACGGCGCCGGTGTGGCGCCTGGTGTGGAGGTACGCGGCGGCCTTGCGCCCGTAGTGGCGGGCGGCGACGGCGACCGCCTGGACCTCCTCGTGGGCGTGCAGTCTGGCCTTGCCGGTCTCCAGTTGGATCAGGTCGAGCACCTCGGCCTGGCGTTCCAGGAGGAGATCGTGGAAGCGGAGGAGCACGGCGGCCCGCCGCCGTACGGGGAGGGCGGCCCAGAGGGGCTGGGCGGCGCGGGCCCGCTCGTAGGCGGTGGCCACGTCCTCCGGGGTGGACTCGGGCAGGTCAGCCAGCTTCTCCCCGGTGAACGGGGTGTGGTTGGCGGTACGGCCGGAGCCGACGACACCACGGGTGAGCTGGGCGACCACCTCGGGGGTGACCACATCGGCCGCCGTACGCACACCCGCCGGGGTGGGGGCCACGGGGTTGGTGCGGGAGCCGGCGGGGGCGGAGGTGGGGGTGGAGACCTGCGAGTCCGTCATGGAGCCGAGCGTATTCCGTGGACGAGACTTTGAATACCCGGCAGTAACAGCCAATCAGCGCAAGGGAACCGGGGCCGACGCCGCCGCTGTCGCCGCCGGTACGAAGGAGTCCAGCGCGGCGTCGAACTGGCCGCGCGCGGTGTCCAGCTTGTCCAGCGGGGCCGAGACCCAGACGTCGTACATCCGCCCGGCCTCCTCCCAGCACAGGTCGAACGTGTGGCGCTCCCCCTCGGCGGGGGTGAACCCCTCCCAGGTGAACTCCCAGAGCGCGGCCCGGAAACCGTTGTGACTGGTCGGGGTGACGCTGCCGTCGTGGTACCCGGGGTTGGTGTGCACGCCTCTCTCGTCCGCCTGGCGCATGGACGCCACGGGGCCGCCGGGGATCCGGTCCTGGACGCGGATGCCGATCCTGAGGGCCTTGTCCTGCGACATGTAGTAGACGCGTTTGTCGTCGTGGGAGCGGGCGTAGCCGTCGGGTACGGCGAGGGTGAAGCCCATGGGGTCGCGGACGGAGCGGTAGCCGTCGGGCGCGGCGGGCGGTGCGGCGGCGGGCGGCGCCGTGGCGGAAGGGGAGGGAGGGGAGGGAGGGGAGGGCGAGGGGGAAGGGGCGTGCGGGTTTCCGGTCCGGTGGACGGGCGCGGCGCTCGCGGTCGTCAGGTTCCCGGTCGTACGGCCGCTGTCCGACCCGTCCCGGAGCAGCAGCGCGGTCACGGCACCGGCTCCGGCGAGCACACAGGCCAGGGCGCCGACGACCAGCGTGGTCCGCGTACGGATACGGATACGGGTACGGCCGGGTAAGGGCGCCGGGCCCGGTGAAGGGGTGGTCGAAGGGGCCGGGGCCGGTAAGGCGGCGGGCAGTGGCCGGTCGGCGGTCGGCGCGTCCTCGGTGCCGTCGGCGGGCGGAGCGGCAGCGCGAGCGGGCACGGGCGCGGGTGCGACAGCGGGCGCGCGGACGGGGCCCGGGGCCGGAGGCCCTGGGGGTGGGGGCCCTGGGGGCGACGGGGCCGGAAGCGGTGGTTCCTGGAGGGGGGCGCCCGTCGCGACGTACCGCGTCAGGAGCCGTTCCGCCTCCGCCGCGTCCAGCCGGTGCTCCGGGTCGCGCTCCAGCAGCCCCCGTACGAGCGGCAGCAGCGGCTCCGCCGCGGCCGGCGGCCTGATCTCGTCGGCCACCACCGCGTGCAGCACGCCCGGCAGCGAGTCGCGGCGGAAGGGCGACTCGCCGCTGAGCATCGCGCACACCAGCGCGCCGAGCGACCAGAGGTCGGAGGCGGGGCCCGCCGCCTCGGCGTTCAGTACCCGCTCCGGTGCCGAGTACTCGGGCGAGCCGACGAACGCACCCGGATCGGTGATCGTGGTGGCGCCGACCAGACGGGCGATCCCGAAGTCGGTCAGCACGACCCGCCCCGTGGGCTCCTCCAGCAGCACGTTGGCGGGCTTGAGATCGCGGTGCAGCACCCCGAGGCCGTGCGCCGCGCGCAACGCGCTCAGCAGCGCGAGCGCGACCCGCGCGGCCTCGCGCGGGTCGAGCGTGCTCGCCCTGAGCCGGTCGGCGAGCGAACCGCCCTCCACCAGCTCCATGACGATGTACGGACGGCCGTCCTCCTGGACGACGTCGTGGACGACCACGACATGCGGATGCTTGACGCGGGCGACCGCGCGCGCCTCGCGCAGTGTCGTCGCGCTCCGGCCGTCCTGGCCGTGCGGACCGCCCTCGCCGTGCGGACCGCCGTGGCCGTCGTGGCCGTCGTGCGGGGCGTGCAGTTCCTTGACGGCGACGTACCGGCCGAGGAGTTCGTCCTCCGCCCGCCATACGGTGCCCATGCCACCGCGGCCCAGCCTGCTCCCCAGCCGGTACCGTCCGGCGATCAGGCGGCCGTCGGGCGGCCCGCCCTCTCCTGCGGACATGTCCCGCACCTCCCGTTCACCCCGTGCGCCCCGTGTGCCGCGCTCAGCCCCCGGAATCCCCGGCATCCCCGGATCCGGCGGGCGGCTCCTGCCAGCTTCGCAGCACGGCGTCGAACTGTTTGCGCATCTCCGCCCAGTCCTCATCGGGACCGGACATGTAGATCGCGTATTCCGTGCCGCTGTCGTCCGAGTAGTAAATCTGGTCGATGGCGTGCCGCTTGCCCGGATGGACGCCCTTCTCCACCCAGGTGAACTCCCATATCGCGGCCTGCTGCTTGTCCCGGTACCGGTTGGCCTCCAGCGTGATCAGGTTGTACGCCAGCCGTTGCCGCAGGCTCTGCTCCATGCTCCGCATGTGCTGGAGCGGGGTCTCGAAGTCCGGCTTGGTGATGCTGATCCGCAGCAGGTGCAGCCCGCCGTCCGGGCTGTAGTCGATCTGTTCGCTGTTCGTCAGCCGCGTCCAGTCCTCGGGCACACTGACGCTGAAGCCCTCCGGCGCGTTGACGCGTTTCCACCCCTCGGCGGTGGAACCGCCGCTGTCGGAACCGTCGTCGACGTCGCCGCCCCCGCCGTCCGACTGTCCGGCCGAGGTGTCCGGGTCCGACGGGTCGCCCGCCGCACCGTTCGCGGCGCCCGATCCCCCACCCGCGTAGTGCAGGGCGACGAATCCGGCGCCCCCGCCGAGGACCGCCGCGGCCACGACGGCCACCGCCGCCCTGCGCCAGCGGCGGCCCCGACCGGACCGGTCGGGCAGGGACGGCGCGGTCGGCGACTGCGGGGAGACCGGTCCGGGGGCGGGTGCCGGCGCGGCGGCGGGCAGCGGCGCGGCCCGGGTCACATGCCCCGAACCGGAGCCGCCTGTGCCGCCTGAGCCGCCGAAGCCACCGGAGCCGCCTGTGCTGCCTGAGCCAACTGAGCTGCCTGTGCTGCCTGATCCCCCGGAACCGTCGAAGCCGCCCGCAGGCCCGGCGGGCGCCGCGGCACCACCCGACACGGGCCGGGTCACGGCGTACGTCGTCGCCTCGTTCCCCGTGTCCGCCGCGTCCGGGGCGTCGGCGCCGTCCTGATCCCGCCCCTCCGCCACCTCGCGGAGCAGGCGTGCGCACGCCGCGACATCCGGCCGCTCCGCCGGATCCTTGCGGAGCAGCGCCGCGATGACGGGGGCGAGGGGGCCCGCCTGGTCGGGGTGGGCCGGCTCGTCCGTGACGACCGCCTGCATCGTGGAGAGCGGGGTGCCGCGACGGTACGGCGACGTCCCCTGCACGGCCGTGTAGAGCGTGACGCCCAGCGACCAGAGGTCGGAGGCGGGGCCGGGGTCCTTGCCCCGTACCCGCTCGGGTGCCAGATAGTCGATGGAGCCGACCAGTTCGCCCGTTCTGGTGATCGTCGAGTCGCCCTCGATGGCCGCTATGCCGAAGTCGGTGAGCAGGACGCGGCCGTCCCGGGCGAGCAGGACGTTGCCCGGCTTCACATCGCGGTGCAGCACACCGGCGGCGTGCGCGGCGCGCAGCGCGTCGAGGACCGCGAGGCCGGTCCTGGCCACCTCGCGGGGGTCGAGCCTGCCGGACTCCTTCACGGCGTCCGCGAGGGAAGGGCCGTCGACGTACTGCATGACGATCCACGGCCGGTCGTCGTGGTCGAGGACGTCGTGGACGGTGACGACGCCGGGGTGGCTGATCCGGGCGGCGGCGCGCGCTTCCTTCTGCGTGCGCTGGTGGAGTACGGCGCGGTCCGCCTCGGAGGCGTAACGCCCCGCGGTCAGCTCCTTGATGGCGACCGTGCGGTGCAGCACCTCGTCGTGCGCGCGCCACACCTTGCCCATGCCGCCGCGGCCGATGGTCTCGCCTAGGCGGTAACGCCCGGCGAGCACCGGCCCGGTCCCCGTCCCGGCCGTTCCCGTAGCCGCGCCCGCGCCTGTGCTCGCGCCCGTACTCTGCGAATGCTCCACGTCCCAGCCCCGTTCCTTGGGATCACAGGGTACGGAGGGAACACAGTGACGGGAAACCTCGGGGCGTGTCAGCCCGTTACACGGTAGGCACCCGTGGCCTGTTGATAGATCTCGGACACCTTGTCGCGCTGATCGTCCGGACCGATCACCTGCACTATGTGGTACCTGCCTTCGATGATCATCGCGAGGTTCCGCACATAGACCTGGCGTCCACTGCTGTCCTGCCAGGTGTACTGACCCTCCGCCATGGCCTGGCGGCCCACGTCGATCCGGCGCAGCCCGGTCGCGCTGGACCACGACGAGTCGCGGTACGGCTGGAGTTCCCGCTCCTTGTCGCGCTGGTAGGCCAGCGGATCGTCGCCGTTGTCCGCCACGCTGTCCCGGCCGGGGACCACGATCAGGGTGAAGTCGCCGCCGACGTAACGGACCTGGCCGCTGTCGTTGATGGGGCGTCGCTGCCAGTCCTTGTCGACCGCCGTGGTGAAGCCCTCGGTGTCGTCGCGCATCGCGTACCCGTCGGCGACGTCGGCGGCGGGCCCGGAGGTCTGCGGCGCCGACGTGTTGGGCTTCCCCGACGGGCTGTCGGAGGCCGGGTCGCCGGTCGGGGAGCGTGGCGCCGACGACGCGCTCGGCGACGCCTCGCCGACGCTCTGCCCCTTGTCCTGGGTGGTGTCGGCCTTGGGCAGGAACACCACGGCGTACCCGATGGCCAGCACGAGGAGCAGCAGGATCAGCAACAGCAGGTTGCGGCCCAGCGAACGGGGGCCGCGCCCCTTCTCCTCGCGGTCCTCGCGATCGTCCCAGCGCCCGCCGGACCTGCCGTCCGACCTGCCTCCGGTGCGGTCGGACGCCAGGTCGTCCACCCTGCTGTCCAGCCCGTCGTCGAGACGGTCCTGACGGTGGAACATGGCCTCGGTCTCGGGCCGCAGCGCCTCGTACGCCTCGTACCGGCGCGGCTCCTCCACCCCGGTCCGCGCGGAGCGCTCGGCCTTCCCGGGCCTGCCCGCCTTCTCCTTGCGTTCGTTGCCCTTCTTCTGGCGGTGCCGTCCGTGGCCGAGGTCGCGGCGCCGCCGCCTGCGGACCAGCTCGCCCCTGCGCCGCTTTATCGGCAGCCGTGTGGCGTCCTCGGAGAGCAGCGGGACGACGTCGAGACCGGCCTCGGGCTCGGGCGCGGACCGTACGAGCGAGCGGAGCCAGCCGCGCAGCTCCTCGAAGTCCGGCCGCTCGGTGGGGTCCTGACGCAGCAGCGACTCGACGACGGGCCGCAGCGGGCCGCACTCCTCGGCGAACGCGGGCGGCTCGGCGCAGACGAGCTGCACCAGCTCTATGGCGCTCTCCTCGGGGTACGGGGCGTGGCCCTGCACCGCGCGGTAGAGCAGCGCGCCGAGCGCCCACAGGTCGGTGGCGGGCCCGATGGGCGGCGCGAGCTGCCAGTTCTCGTGTACGGGGCCGGCCTGCTCGGGCGACCAGCGCTCCGTGACGGCGCCGACGACCGCGATCCGGGCCTGCCGGGCGCGCTCGGCGGCGAGCGGGGTGGCCGGGCCGCGGTAGGCGGGGGTGACGCTGCCCGCCATGACCTCGTCCCAGCGGCCGGCGCCGCCGCCCGCGACGGCGGGGAGCTGGAGCGACTGCCGCCGCGCCTCGCTGCCCGGAGCGCCCGGGGCGCCGTCGTTCCCGCCGTGCCCGGAACCCGGGCCGGTGTACGGGTCGCCGCCGCCCCGGGCCATGACCAGGTCGGTGCCGGGCCGCTGGTCGGGGACGCCGCCCACGGGAATGCCCGAGGTGGTGCCGGAGGTGGCGCCCCCTCCGTAGGAGCCGGGGTGCCGGCCGTACGGTCCCGCGTACGGGTCCGCGCCGCCGCCCTGGAGACCGCCACCGCCCGCGGGCACGGACCCCGAGGCGTCGTTCCAGGACGCCGGGCCGTCGCGCCACGTTCCGGCGAGCTGGGGGCGGTAGGGGGTGGGCGGGTCGTCGTCCTCGTCCGCGTCGGCGTCACCGTCCGGATCGTCGGCCGAGAAGCCGCGCGGCTGGGCCCACCAGTCCGGGTCGGGTCGGGAGTCGCGCGGAGTCTCCCGGGGCCCGTGCCCCGTACCGCCGCCGGGGCCGCCCGCCACGCCCGTGGCGCCGGATCCCGTGTCCGCGCCGCTGATGCCGGTGCCGGTGCCCGGCTCGGGGAGCGGGGGCACCGCCGTCCTGCCGGAGTTCGGGTCCTCACCGGCGCGCGCGGCGGCGCGTGCGCCCGCGCGGTACGCGGCGATGGCGCCGGCGCGCGCGGCGCGGATGTCGCCCGAGGCGTTCCCGCCGGGCAGCGCGGGCCGGCCGTCGTACGGGGCGGGCACCCCCGGGGTGGCGCCCTGCGGCCGGGGGAAGGCGCCGGACGTACCGGACGACGTACCGTCCCCGTACGGGTTCTCCGGGCGGGCACGTTCCAGTTCGGCGTGGCCGGAGGGTCCCGGCACGCCCGCCGTCGGGCCCGGTTCGTACGCCGCCCCCTGGCGCAGGGCGCCCGGCACTCCCCCGGTCGGCGCGAACCCTTCGGGCAGCGCGGACTGCCCCTGGGGCCCCGACCGCTGTGCGTCATCGACCGGATCAGGCCCTTGACCGTGCCCCTGGTCCTGGCCCTCAGGCCCCTCGGACAGCGGATCCGGATCCAGTGGTTCCGGCACCGGTGCGTAACCGCACAGGGCCTCTTCGGCCGCGCCCGCCGCGAGCCCGGTGAGCACGACCCGCCCGTCGTCGCAGACGAGCACCGTACGGACGGTGATGTTCCGGTGGGTCCAGCCGTGGGCGTGCACCACGCGTACGGCCGTGAGCACGTCGGAGGCGATCTCGGCCGCCCTGAAAGGGTTGAGCGGCTTCTCCGCGAGCAGCGCCGCCAGCGGTCTGGCGGCGACGAGTTCACTCACTATCCACAGCGAACCGGACTCCGCGAAGACGTCGAAGACCTGGTCGAGACGCGGATGGTCGGGGATCTGGGCGGCGCTCTGCGCGGCCTCGATGGCCCGCCGCACCGCCGGATCCGTGGCCTTGCGCGGCGTACGCCCGTGGACCCGGCGCGGCGCCGCGCCGTCGGCCTCCACGACCTCGGCCTCCACGACCTCCGGCAGCGGCACCTGCCTGACGAGGACTTCCTGTCCGCTGTACGTGTCGAACGCGCGCGTCTCGACGAGTTCATACTCGTCGGAGGGCGGCAACGGCAGGCGATAGCGGTCTGCGAGCACTCGACCCGCGTATTCGTCCACGACGCCTCCCCACAAACAGGCCGTCTCCTGGTCACGGAGACCCGCGAAACCGCCAATTCCGGTCGTTTACCGGCTCATTGTGGATGCGTACGGTTCGCGAGTTCTCACGATACGTGGCGGCGGGGGAACATGCCGCCGGGTCGCGGCAACCCGCTGCGGAACGTTCGCATCCGGTATGCCGCATCCTTCCCGCCCGCAGCCGGAACTCACCAGTCCGGTCGTTCCGCTCGGTCAGTCCTTGGGGGCGAAGGTCGCGTGCGCCGTCTCCCGGAGGGTTTTGCACTCCGTGCCGTCCCACTCGCTCGCCTTGCAGCTCACCATGATCGAGTAACCGTGCGTGCCGTCCATCTTGAAGCCCCGGTTGAGCACCCGTATCTGCTGGCCGCCCTGCCTGCGCTCGAACTCCCAGTCGGCGACGGTCGGGTAGCCGTTGTACTCGATCTCCTTGATGGAGAGCAGCTTGTAGTTGCTGCTACTGCCCGCGACCGCCGGCTCGGCCCCCCGCCACGCCGCCGCGGCGTCGTCCGTGGGCTTGGCGTTGAAGTCGACCTGGACACGCGGGAAGGCGCCCGCGGACCGGTTGTAGATACCACCGGAGTTCACACCGGCTATGGCGGTGCGCTTGAAGTCCTCGGGCATGCCCATCGTGAAGCGGAACCGGTCGTCGCTGACGGTGGTGTACCCCTCCGGCAGTTCCCCCGCCTTTCCGCCGCCGTCACCGCCGGTGTCGTCGCCGCTGTCCTCGCCGTCCTCGTCGGAGTCGCCCGAAGAACCCGGGTCGGAACCGGAGTCGTCGCCCTCCGTCTCCGACCCGCCGGTGGCGACGGAGTCCTTACCGTCCTCGGCGGGGCTCTTGCCCGCGTCCGCGCTGCCGTTGGTGCCGTCGGACTTGGGCACGACCGGCGCGTTGGTGCCTTCGGTGGCCTTGCCGCCGCCGGCGTCCTTCTCGTCCCCACCGGAGAGGGCGACGACCAGGACCGTGGAGATCAGGGCCACCGCGGCGACGACCGCGATGATCACGAGCGTGCGCCGGGGCACCACGTCGGTGAGCGAGGCGCGCGTCGCGGCCGGCCGGTACGGAGCCGCCGCGGGCTCCGGCCGGGGACCCGCCGACGCCGCCGAGGCCGAGCCGACGGAGGCCGAAGCGCCCACGGGCACCGTGGCCTTCCGCGCGGAGCGCAGGGCTCCGCGTACCCGGTCGCTCCCCGACTCGGCGGCGGACTTACGGCCGGTGCGCTCGGCGGACTCCTCGGGCAGCGGAGGCATCGGGACGATCCGGGTGACGTCGAGCGGCGGCTCCGGCTCCGCCTCGGGCGCCTGGACGATGTCCTCCAGGAGGGCCCGCGCGCCCGCGTCGTCGAGCCGCTGGTCGGGGTCCTTGGCGAGCAGCCCGTAGATGACCTCGGTGAGCGCGCCCGCGTTCTTCGGCGGGTCGAGCGGCTCGGTCATCACGGCGGTCAGCGTGGCGATCGCCGAGCCCTTGTCGTACGGGGGGAAGCCCTCCACCGAGGCGTACAGCAGGCCGCCGAGCGACCAGAGGTCGGCCGCGGGCCCCGGTTTGTGGCCCCGGGCGCGCTCCGGCGAGATGTAGGACGGCGCGCCGACGAGCATGCCGGTCGAGGTGACCGAGGGGTCCCCCTCGACCTGGGCGATGCCGAAGTCGGTGAGGACGACGCGGCCGTCCTCGGCGATCAGCACGTTGGACGGCTTCACATCGCGGTGCAGGATGCCCTCGCGGTGTGCCGAGCGCAGCACGTCGAGGATGGCGAGACCGACCTCGGCGGCCCGCCGCGGCGTCAGGAGTCCGTCCTCGCGCACGGCTTCGGCCAGGGACTTGCCCTCGACCAGCTCCATGACGATCCACGGCCGGTCGTCCTCGTCGACGACGTCGAAGACCGTCACCGCGCCGCTGTTGCGGATCCGGGCGATCGCCTTGGCCTCGCGCAGGGTGCGCGTGATGAGCCGGCGCTTCTCGTCCTCGTCGATGCTGGAGGGGAAGCGGAGTTCCTTCACCGCGACCGTACGGCCCAGCGTCTCGTCGAGGGCACGCCACACCGTGCCCATGCCCCCGCGCCCGAGCACCCCGCCGAGCCGGTACCTGCCCGCGAGCAGACGCCCTTCAGGGCTGCTGTCGGCGCTCTTCCCCGCGTCCTGCCGAGGTTCCTTCGCCGTGTCCCGCGACTGCTCCGACTCCGACATGCGTCCCCTCTGCGATCCCTGATCCTGGCCCGCGACTGCCCTCACCGCGCGGTGCCGTAACGCGCCCTGGCAGAGCCTTCATTGTCCCTCATTCCGGGACAGCCACTGCTCCCGGGTCCGGCGTCCGCCTCGGCGGTGCCCGACGGAGGAGCCCCCCACACTGCCACTACCCCGGGCCCCGCCCAGCACCCAGCCGGTCAGGTACCCGTTCGGCGGAGGAACGGATACCTGGTGACGGATGAGCATGCTGTGACGCGTGGGGCCGGAGTGGGGGTTACGGGAGTATCCCCCACGAGGGGGCACCCGTGTTCACCGAGGGCGGGTTGACGCTTCCTCACGCCCTCGTCCCCGCCCTTGGACCGTCACCGGCGCACGCTGCCCACGCACGCCTGTGATCAGTACGGAACACGGCCGCCGATGACTCAACTCCCGTGGGCGGCGGCACCGCAGAGGACCGGAAAGGCACGCCGTGCCAGGACGCGCCCCCGGGGGGCCTGCGCCGGAAGCCCCCCGGACGGGCGCGCGTCAGTGGGACGGATCGCCTGAGCCCGGCTCAGATGGGCACGATGTCCGGGGCTCCCAGCCGGGCCGCGTCCGCCGTCTGGTCGTCGGGCTGGCGCTGCGACTCCCGCTCGGCCTCCACCCGCTTCTCGTAGTGCTCCACCTCCCGTTCGATCTGGTCCTTGTCCCAGCCCAGCACCGGCGCCATCAGCTCCGCGCACTCCCGGGCGCAGCGCGTCCCCCGGTCGAAGGTCTCGATCGAGATGCGCGTCCGCCGCGTCAGGACGTCGTCGAGATGGCGCGCCCCTTCGTGCGAGGCCGCGTAGACCACCTCCGCGCGCAGATAGTCCTCCGCGCCGCCCAGCGGCTCACCGAGTCCCTTTTCGCCGGCGATCAGCTCCAGCACCTCCTCGACCAGCGTGCCGTAGCGGTTCAGGAGGTGCTCCACCCGTGCCACATGGATGCCGGTGCGCTCCGCCATCCTGGCCCGCGCGTTCCACAGCGCGTGGTACCCCTCGGCTCCGAGCAGCGGCACGTCCTCCGTGACGCACTCCGCCACCCGCTGGTCGAGGGCGTGCACCGCCTCGTCCACCGCGTCCTTGGCCATCACCCGGTACGTCGTGTACTTGCCGCCGGCGACGACGACGAGGCCGGGCACCGGGTGTGCGACCGTGTGCTCGCGCGACAGCTTGCTCGTCGCGTCGGACTCCCCGGCGAGCAGCGGACGCAGCCCCGCGTACACCCCTTGGACGTCGTCCCTGGTGAGGGGTGTGTGCAGCACCGTGTTGACGTGTTCGAGCAGATAGTCGATGTCCGCGCTGGAGGCGGCGGGATGGGCCTTGTCCAGGTCCCAGTCCGTGTCCGTGGTGCCGACGATCCAGTGGCGGCCCCACGGGATGACGAAGAGCACGGACTTCTCCGTCCGCAGGATCAGCCCCGTGGTCGAGTGGATCCGGTCCTTGGGGACGACGAGATGGATGCCCTTGGAGGCGCGGACGTGGAACTGCCCGCGCTCGGCGATCAGCGCCTGGGTGTCGTCCGTCCACACACCGGTCGCGTTGACGACCTGCTTGGCCCGGATCTCGTACTCGCCGGCCCCTTCCCGTGTCGAGCTCTCCACGTCCCGCACCCGGACGCCGACGACCCGCTCGCCCTCCCGCAGGAAGCCGACGACGCGCGCCCGGCCGGCGACGTGCGCTCCGTAGGTGGCGGCCGTGCGGACCAGGGTGGCCACATAGCGCGCGTCGTCCATCTGGGCGTCGTAGTACTGGAGGGCGCCGACCAGGGCGTCCTTCTTGAGGCAGGGCGCCACGCGCAGGGCGTGCCGCCGGGAGAGGTGGCGGTGGACCGGCAGGCCCCGGCCGTGCCCGGAGGAGACGGACATCGCGTCGTACAGCGCGACGCCCGAGCCCGCGTAGAACCGCTCCCAGCCCTTGTGCTTCAGCGGGTACAGGAACGGCACCGGCTTCACGAGGTGGGGCGCCAGCTTCTCCAGCAGCAGCCCCCGCTCCTTGAGGGCTTCCCGCACGAGTGTGAAGTCGAGCATCTCCAGATAGCGCAGACCTCCGTGGATCAGCTTGCTCGATCTGCTCGATGTGCCGGACGCCCAGTCCCGCGCCTCCACGAGGCCGGTCGCCAGGCCCCGGGTCGCGGCATCGAGAGCGGTCCCGGCGCCGACCACCCCCGCGCCCACGACCAGTATGTCCAGTTCACGCTCGGCCATCGCCGCGAGCGCTCGGGCGCGCTCCGCAGGCCCCAGTGTCGCTGTCCTCACCGCTTGCCTCCCGTCGTCCCCCCGTGATCGGGCTCACGTCTCGATTCTGTCCGCACTCACCGACTTCAGCCACCGGCTGTGGACAACCCCGGCCACACCCCTGCCCGGGACCGGATCCCACCGCGCCGGGCCGCCGCCCCACCGCCACCCCGCTGCCACCCCGCGACCGGCGCGCGGGCGACAGGACGAATCCTCCGGCCCCGCAATGCCGCATAACGGTCATATTTACGCCTAGTCTGACATTGCGCCCGCCCATTCTGTCCACAGGGCTTGCGCTCACTGTCCACTCCGGCTAAGGGAAGGACGGCCACCGCCATGCCCGCAGATCTCGCCGTCATCGGACTCGGTCATCTCGGACTGCCCCTCGCCCAGGCCGCCGTAGCCGCCGGGATCCAGACCATCGGCTTCGACACCGACCCGCGCCCCGTCGCGGAGCTGGCCGCCGGCCACACCCCCGTCGACGGCCCGCTCGCCCCCTCCGACATCCGCAGAATGCTGGCCGGCGGATTCCGGCCCACCACCAACCCGACCGAGCTGGGCCGGGTCCGTACCGCCGTGATCTGCGCGCCCACCCCGCTCGGCGCCGACCGCACCCCCGATCTGACCGCCCTCGGTGAGGCGGCCCGCGCGCTCGCCGCCAAGCTGCGCCCCCACACCACCGTGCTGCTGGAGTCGCCCGCCGCGCCCGGCACCACGGAGGGCTTCCTGCGCACCACCCTGGAGGAGGGCTCAGGGCTGCGCGCCGGCCGCGACTTCCACCTCGCGTACTCACCGGGCCGGCTCGACCCCGGCAACCGCACCCACGGCATCGCCAACACCCCCAAGGTCATCGGCGGCCTCACCCCCGCGTGCACCGAGTCCGCCGCCGCCTTCTACGGCCGCCTGACCGACAAGGTCGTACGGGCCAGGGGCCCGCGCGAGGCCGAGACCGTCAAGCTCCTCGAAACCAACTTCCGGCATGTCAACATCGCCCTCGTCAACGAGATGGCGGTGCTCTGCCACGACCTCGGCGTGGACCTCTGGGACGTCATCCGCTGTGCCGAGACCAAGCCCTTCGGCTTCCAGGCGTTCCGCCCCGGCCCGGGGGTCGGGGGGCACGGAGTGCCGTTGGATCCCAGCTATCTGCCGCACGCGGGCCGTACGCCCGGCCACCCGCTGCGGATGGTCGGCCTCGCCCAGGAGATCAACGACCGGATGCCGCAGTACGTCATCCAGCGCTGCGCCGCCCTCCTCAACGAGCACGGCAAGTCGGCGCGCGCGGCCCGCGTGCTGCTCCTGGGCGTCACCTACAAGCCGGACCTCGCCGACCAGGAGAGTTCACCGGCCACCGAGATCGCCTGCCGGCTGATGGACCTGGGCGCGGCGGTCAGCTACCACGACCCGTACGTCCCGGACTGGCGGGTACGCGAGCAGCCCGTACCGCGCGCCGACTCCCTCTACGAGGCCGCCGCGAACGCCGATCTGACGGTGCTGCTCCAGCACCACCGTACGTACGACCTCCAGGGCCTGGCGGTCAAGGCGCAGCTCCTGCTGGACACCAGGGGCGCGAGCCCGGCGGGCGCCGCGCACCGCCTCTGAGCCGCGCGGAGCCTGTCGGCGCCGCCCTCCACGGTCCCCTCCGGGGAGCTTCCTCCAAGGAATTACCGGGATCCCCCGGGGAATTACCGGGCCCGTTGTCGGAGCCGGCTGCTACTGTCCGGGGCTGTCGCGCGCAAGTCATGCTCGCGCCAATTTCCCTGGGGGATGTTTCACCATGAGCCAGTCCGTTCCGCCACCCGGCAACCCCTTCGCCCCGGGCGCCGTGCCGCCCGCGCCGTTCGCCCCTCCGCCCGCGCCCGCCCGTGACAACATCGCGCTCGGTCTGGCGGCGGCTCTGGTCACCGCTCTGGTCGCCGCCGGCATCTACGGCGGGATCGCCGGGGCCATCGAGCGGGAGATCGGCTGGGCGGCCATCGGGGTGGGCTTCCTGATCGGGCTCGTCGCGGGCAAGGTGGGCGGCACCAACCCCGTCCTGCCGGTCGTCAGCGGCGTACTGGCGCTGGGCGCCGTCTACCTCGGCCAGATCGTCGGGATCGCGATCATCGTCGCCAAGGAGCTGAACCTGTCCGCGACGGACGTCTTCCTCGACCACTTCGGTCTGCTGACCGACGCGTGGAACCAGGGCAAGGACGTCATGACGTTCCTCTTCTTCGCACTGGCCGCCTTCGCCGCGTTCTCGGGCGCGAAGAAGGCCGCCTCCTAGACGCCCGGACGCGGAGAAGGCCACTTCTTGGAGGCCTGGACGCGGAGAAGGCCGCCTCCTCCAAGGAAGCGGCCTTCTCCCGAAAACGCCTTCACGCGCCTTCGTACGTCCCTGCGGGACGGTGTTCAGCGGCGGTGCTGCGAGTCCGCGACCGTCACCTCGACGCGCTGGAACTCCTTCAGCTCGCTGTAGCCCGTCGTGGCCATCGCGCGCCGCAGGGCGCCGAAGAAGTTCATCGACCCGTCCGGGATGTGCGAGGGGCCCGTCAGGACCTCCTCCGTCGTGCCGACGATGCCCAGGTCCACCAGCTTGCCGCGCGGCACGTCCTCGTGGACGGCCTCCATGCCCCAGTGGCGCCCCTTGCCCGGCGCGTCCGTCGCCCGCGCCAGCGGGGAGCCGATCATCACCGAGTCCGCGCCGCACGCGATCGCCTTGGGCAGGTCGCCGGACCAGCCGACACCGCCGTCCGCGATGACATGCACGTACCGGCCGCCGGACTCGTCCATGTAGTCGCGGCGGGCCGCCGCGACATCCGCGACCGCCGTCGCCATCGGCACCTGGATGCCCAGCACGTTACGGGTGGTGTGCGCCGCGCCGCCGCCGAAGCCGACCAGCACACCCGCCGCACCCGTACGCATCAGGTGCAGGGCGGCGGTGTACGTGGCGCAGCCGCCGACGATGACCGGGACGTCCAGCTCGTAGATGAACTGCTTCAGGTTGAGCGGCTCCGCGGCCCCCGAGACATGCTCGGCGGAGACCGTCGTACCGCGGATGACGAAGATGTCGACCCCGGCGTCCACGACGGCCTTGGAGAACTGCGCGGTGCGCTGCGGCGAGAGCGCGGCGGCCGTCACGACGCCCGAGTCCCGCACCTCCTTGATGCGCCGGCCGATCAGCTCTTCCTTGATCGGCTCGGCGTAGATCTCCTGGAGCCTGCGGTTGGCGCTCGACTCGTCCAGTTCGGCGATCTCGTCGAGCAGCGGCTCGGGGTCCTCGTACCGGGTCCACAGACCCTCCAGGTTGAGGACGCCCAGACCGCCCATCTCGCCGATGCGGATGGCGGTGCTCGGCGAGACCACGGAGTCCATCGGCGCGGCCAGGAACGGCAGCTCGAACCGGTAGGCGTCGATCTGCCAGGCGATCGAGACCTCCTTCGGGTCCCGGGTGCGCCGGCTGGGGACGACGGCGATGTCGTCGAAGGCGTACGCCCTGCGGCCGCGCTTGCCGCGCCCGATCTCGATCTCAGTCACGATGTGTGGCCTTTCCCTCTACGTCTGCCGTCCCAGTATCCCCGTGGTCACACCTCAGGACGGACCTGGGTGAAGTCGACCACGCGGGCGTCAGCGGCCGGTGTAGTTCGGCGCCTCGACCGTCATCTGGATGTCGTGCGGGTGGCTCTCCTTGAGGCCCGCCGACGTGATCCGTACGAAGCGGCCCTTGCGCTCCATCTCGTCGATGGACGCGGCGCCCACGTACCCCATCGTCTGGCGCAGTCCGCCGATGAGCTGGTGCAGCACGGCGGAGAGGGGGCCGCGGTAGGGGACCTGGCCCTCGATGCCCTCGGGGACGAGCTTGTCGTCGGAGGAGACCTCGGCCTGGAAGTAGCGGTCCTTGGAGAAGGAGCGGCCCTGGCCGCGCGACTGCATCGCGCCGAGGGAGCCCATGCCGCGGTACGACTTGAACTGCTTGCCGTTGATGAACTGAAGCTCGCCCGGCGACTCCTCGCACCCGGCGAGCAGGCTGCCGAGCATGACCGTGCTGGCCCCGGCCGCGAGCGCCTTGCCGATGTCGCCGGAGTACTGGAGGCCACCGTCGCCGATGACCGGGATCCCGGCGGCCTGGCACGCCACGGCCGCCTCGTAGATCGCCGTGACCTGCGGCACGCCGATGCCGGCGACGACACGGGTCGTACAGATCGAGCCGGGGCCCACGCCGACCTTGACGCCGTCCACGCCCGCGTCGATCAGCGCCTGGGCGCCGTCGCGGGTGGCGATGTTGCCGCCGATGATGTCGACGGAGACCGACGACTTGATCTTGGACATCCAGCTCAGCGCGTTGCTGTTGTGGCCGTGCGAGGTGTCCACCACGAGGAAGTCGACGCCTGCGGCGACCAGCGCCTGGGCGCGCTCCAGCGCCTCCGGGCTGGCGCCGACGGCCGCGCCGACGAGCAGCCGGCCCTCGGCGTCCTTGGCGGCGTTCGGGTACTTCTCGGCCTTGACGAAGTCCTTGACCGTGATCAGACCCTTGAGGATGCCCGCGTCGTCGACCAGCGGCAGCTTCTCGATCTTGTGGCGGCGCAGGAGCTGCATGGCGTCCACGCCGGAGATGCCGACCTTGCCGGTGACCAGCGGCATCGGGGTCATGACCTCGCGCACCTGGCGCGTCCGGTCCGCCTCGAAGGCCATGTCACGGTTGGTGACGATGCCGAGCAGCTTGCCCGCGCGGTCGGTGACCGGGACACCGCTGATGCGGAACTTGGCGCAGAGCTGGTCCGCCTCGCCGAGCGTCGCGTCCGGGTGGACCGTGATCGGGTCGGTCACCATGCCGGACTCGGAGCGCTTCACCAGGTCGACCTGGTTGGCCTGGTCGGCGATGGAGAGGTTGCGGTGCAGCACGCCGACGCCGCCCTGCCGCGCCATGGCGATCGCCATGCGGGCCTCGGTGACCTTGTCCATCGCCGCGGAGAGCAGCGGGATGTTCACCTTGACGTTCCGCGAGACCAGAGACGCGGTGTCCACCTGGTTCGGCAGCACTTCCGAGGCGCCCGGCAGCAGCAGCACGTCGTCGTATGTCAGCCCGAGCGTCGCGAACTTCTCGGGCACTCCGTCGACGTTTGCAGTCATGACACCTTCCCCAAATGGCCTTGATCGGTGCGGATGTCCATGCTAACGGCCTCTGCGGGCCTCTCATTCCACGCTTGAGATCACCGATCCGGCTTTGTACGTTCGTACGGCGAACGGCCCCGTACGCGCGAACGCGCGCGGGGAGTACGCCCGGGGCACGCCCCGGTCACTGTTCCGCGAGCGCCCGCAGCCGGCTCAGCGCGCGGTGCTGGGCGACCCGGACCGCTCCCGGGGACATGCCCAGCATCTGTCCGGTCTCCTCCGCGGTGAGCCCGACGGCGACCCGCAGCACCAGCAGCTCGCGCTGGTTCTCCGGCAGGTTGGCCAGCAGTTTCTTGGCCCATTCGGCGTCGCTGCTGAGCAGCGCGCGCTCCTCGGGACCCAGGGAGTCGTCGGGCCGCTCGGGCATCTCGTCGGACGGTACGGCCGTGGATCCCGGGTGCCGCATGGCGGCCCGCTGGAGGTCGGCGACCTTGTGTCCCGCGATGGCGAAGACGAACGCCTCGAAGGGCCGTCCGGTGTCCCGGTAGCGCGGCAGCGCCATGAGTACGGCGACGCAGACCTCCTGCGCGAGGTCCTCGACGAAGTGGCGCGCGTCACCCGGCAGCCGGTTGAGTCTCGTACGGCAGTAACGCAGCGCGAGCGGATGGACGCGGGCCAGCAGGTCGTGCGTGGCCCGTTCGTCACCGTTGACGGCGCGGTGAACGAGCGCACCAATCACCGTGGGCTCGTCTTCGCGCATCGGTCCATGGTGCCTTGGCGGCTGCTGATCGGTGGCACTGCGTCCGTAGTTGTGCACCGAAGCGTTATGAGGTGGTGCGGCAGAACTCATCTCCTGCGCTCTCCCCTCGCGCTCGTCCGACTCGTCCCCGTGGAAGTCCACATCTCAAGGATGCGGCATTGCGCGGGAAACGGGTGTGTACGGACGTACGTTGCCTCACCCGGCGCCCGGAAACCACCGCGTACCGTCCGGAATCCCCTCTCCCGACGGCCCGGAACGCCGGCTCGCCCGCCGTCGGGAACCGTCGGCGGGCGAGGGGTCAGGACCGGTCGTACGTCAGCGGACCAGGCCCCACCGGAAGCCGAGCGCCACCGCGTGTGCCCGGTCGGAGGCGCCGAGTTTCTTGAAGAGCCGCCGGGCGTGCGTCTTGACCGTGTCCTCGGAGAGAAACAGCTCCCGGCCGATCTCGGCGTTGGAGCGGCCGTGGCTCATGCCTTCGAGCACCTGGATCTCACGCGCCGTGAGCGTGGGCGCCGCGCCCATCTCGGCCGACCGGAGCCGGCGCGGGGCGAGCCGCCAGGTCGGGTCGGCGAGCGCCTGGGTGACCGTCGCGCGCAGCTCGGCGCGCGAGGCGTCCTTGTGCAGATAGCCGCGGGCCCCGGCGGCGACCGCGAGCGCGACGCCGTCCAGATCCTCCGCCACCGTCAGCATGATGATCCGGGCGCCGGGATCGGCCGAGAGCAGCCGGCGGACGGTCTCGACACCCCCGAGGCCGGGCATCCGTACGTCCATCAGAATGAGATCCGACCGATCGGCACCCCAGCGGCGGAGGACTTCCTCGCCGTTGGCCGCGGTCGTCACGCGCTCGACACCGGGCACGGTCGCGACCGCGCGGCGAAGCGCCTCTCGGGCAAGCGGGGAGTCGTCGCAGACGAGGACGGATGTCATGACCGTCCTCCGCAGCTAGTGCGCGTCACCTTGAGCCTCCAGGCTGGGTACATATCGTCACCTGTGCGATTGACGCTCTCGGACATGTGCCCGATCGCTCATTCTCTCAACCGCCTCGCACATTCAACGACGGTCACTCGAAAGAGTTACGGGTCCGACGGCCGACTTCGGCACTCCCCGTGAGGGGTCGCACACGGAGGAGAGCGGCGGTAAGTCTTCCGGTGCCCAGTGGAAGCTATGCCCCATTTAGCGGGTTTTCTTCACTTTTACTGGTGTCTGTGGCTAGATTCGCAATGAGTCATATTTACATCTACTTACATAGTAGATGTACGGTCGGGAGCACCGGTGCGGGTACGCGCCGGGCTCGTACCCGGCGTCCAAGCGGCGCGTATCCGCCTCAGCACGGTTTCAAGGGGACATGAGCAATGGCAGATTTCTCCCGCCTTCCCGGACCGAACGCAGATCTGTGGGACTGGCAGCTGCTCGCGGCTTGTCGCGGTGTGGACAGTTCGCTCTTCTTCCACCCGGAGGGGGAAAGGGGCGCGGCACGAAGCGCGCGTGAGAACTCGGCGAAAGAGGTGTGCATGCGGTGCCCGGTCCGCGCGGAGTGCGCGGCGCACGCACTGGCGGTACGGGAACCGTACGGCGTGTGGGGCGGGTTGACGGAGGACGAGCGTGAGGAGCTGATGGGACGCGCGCGCTCCCGGCTGATCACGGCGCACGCCTCCACGCCGTCCACCACCGCGAACTCGGCACCGGCGTCCGCGGGCGCTCCGGGGCCGGGCGGGGGCGCGGGGCCCGGGGGACATCACGGGATGGACTGAACACGACCCTGCCTCAAGGAAGAAACGTTTCCGCATCTCTCTGTCGCGGCTCCCGCACCTTCACGGGGGCGTTTTCCGGCGTGTCGGCGGGGGTCAGCGCGCGGCGGCCCGCGCGAGCTGGTCCAGCATGGCCGCCACGGCCGGGACCCGCGCCAGGTCCGGCAGCGTGAGCGCGACGATCTCCCGTTCCACGGACGGCTCGACCCTCAGCGTCCGCACACCTTCCGTACGGACCGACTCCATCGCCAGCTCCGGCAGCATCGCCACCCCGAGCCCGGCCGCGACCAGTCCGACCACCGCCGGGCAGTCGTCGGTCGCGAAGTCGATCCGGGGCGTGAACCCCGCCTCCCCGCAGGCGTCGACGAGCTGGGTACGGCAGCGCGGGCATCCCGCGATCCACGGTTCGCCGGCGAACTCGCCGAGCGGGGCGCCGCCCGCGTCCGCGAGCCGGTGGCCCTCGGGGACGAGGCCGACGAGCCGGTCCCTGAGCAGCGGCCGGACGACCAGGTCGTCCCATTCCGTCCCGGGGTGGCCGTACCGGAACGCCAGCGCCACCTCGCAGTCGCCGTCCCGCAGCATCGCCGCCGAGCTGGGCGGCTCGGCCTCGACGAGCGAGACGCGGGTGCCGGGGTGGGCGGCGCGCAGGGCCGCCAGTGCGGTGGGGACGAGGGTGGAGCTGCCGCTCGGGAAGGAGACCAGCCGGACCCGGCCCGCGCGCAGCCCGGCGATGGCGGCCATCTCCTCCTCCGCCGCGGTGAGCCCGGCGAGGATGCCGGTCGCGTGGCGTACGAGCGCTTCACCCGCCTGGGTCAACCGGGTCTCACGGCCGGTGCGGACGATCAGCGGTGTGCGCGCGGAGGTTTCGAGCGCCTTCATCTGCTGGCTGACGGCGGGCTGCGTACAGCCCAGCTCACGGGCGGCGGCCGAGAAGGAGCCGGTGGCGGCCACGGCGCGCAGCACGCGGAGATGGCGGGCCTCGATCATTCCTCGCATGTCCCGAATATAAGTGATCCTTGGAGGTATCGATCATTATTGAATGGATCGCTTGGGCGGGGGTGGTTAGCGTGTGGCCATGAAGCTTCTGACCGTGAATGTGGGACGGCCCCGGGCCGTGGAGTACACGGACGCGCCGGGCGGCGCGACGGGGATCGACAAGCGCCCGGTCGAGGGTCCCGTGCGGGTGGCCGATCCCGGCGCCAAGGGCGAGGGGGCGAGCGGGGTCTCCGGGGACGCGGTCTGTGATCTGCGCCATCACGGCGGCACCGACCAGGCGGTGTACGCGTTCGCGCGGGAGGATCTCGACTTCTGGGAGCGCGAGTTGGGGCGGCCGCTCCCCAACGGCACGTTCGGCGAGAATCTCACGACGTCCGGCCTCGACATCATGAACGCGCGGATCGGGGAGCGCTGGCGGATCGGTTCCGAGGTGGTGCTGGAGACGACGAGCGGGCGGATCCCGTGCCGTACGTTCCAGAGCTGGCTGGGCGAGAAGGGCTGGGTCAGGCGCTTCACCCGGGAGGCGGTGACCGGTGCCTATCTGCGGGTCATCACTCCGGGCGAGATCCGCGCGGGTGACCCGATCGAGGTGGTTCACCGGCCGGACCACGAGGTGACGGTGGGTCTGGCGTTCCGGGCGGTCACGACGGAGCGGGAGCTGCTGCCGCGGGTGCTGGCGGCCGGAGAGGCGTTGCACGGCGAGGAGTTGAGGACCGCGCGGGAGTACGTGGAGAAGCACGGCGGGCGCGGGTAGCCCCGGCCGGCCTCCGGCGGGGCGGGCGGCCGGTTCTGGACGGAGCCGGGGCGGCCGCGGCACAGGCACTACCGTGCGCGTATGACGACTGCTCTGATTACGGGCTCGACGGCGGGCATCGGCGCCGCCTTCGCGCGACGGCTGGCGGCTGACGGGCACAACCTCGTGCTCGTGGCCCGCGACACCGAGCGCCTGCGCGACCAGGCCACCGAACTGCACGACCTGCACGGCATCGAGGCCGAGGTGCTGACCGCCGACCTGTCCACGGAGGCCGGGATCGGGGCGGTGGAGAAGCGGCTCTCGGACTCCAAGCACGCGGTGGACCTGCTGGTCAACAACGCGGGCTTCGCCAACAAGGGCAGTTTCCTCGATGTCCCGATGGCCGATGAGCTGACGATGCTGAAGGTGCACTGCGAGGCGGTGCTGCGGCTGACGTCGGCCGCGGTCGGCGGTATGAGAACGCGCGGGCGGGGCGGGGTCGTCAATGTGGCGTCGGTCGCCGCGTTCGTGCCGCGCGGGACGTACGGCGCGTCGAAGGCATGGGTCGTGCAGTTCACCCAGGGCGTGGCGCGGGATCTGACGGGGTCGGGGGTACGGCTGATGGCGCTGTGCCCCGGTTTCGTACGGACCGAGTTCCACGACCGGGCCGGGATGGGCACGGACAGCATCCCGGGGTGGATGTGGCTGGACGCGGACAAGCTGGTGACGGCCGCGCTGACCGATCTGGCGCGCGGGAAGGTCGTGTCCGTACCGGATCCGCGGTACAAGGCGCTGATGGGTGTGGTGAAGCTGACCCCGCGCGGACTGCTCGGCGGGGTCACCTCGAAGACGGGCCGCAAGTACGGCCCGCAGTAGGAGCGGGGGCGCCGCGGACACCGACGGTACGGATCACCGGCACCGGCGGCAGGGGTGAACCGGCACCGGCGGTACGGGTGGGCGGCACCGGACACCGGCGGTGAGGCACCACCGGCACCACCGGCACCACAGCAGCAGCGAGGCCCGGCACCCCTTCTGGGGTACCGGGCCCGGCTGTGCGTCGCGGGAGAGCCGCGTCGGGTTCAGCCGCGAGAATCAGTGGCTGTGGCCGTGGCCGCCGTGGCCCGCGTCGGCCTCTTCCTCGGCCGGCTTCTCGACGACCAGGGTCTCGGTCGTGAGCAGCAGCGCGGCGATGGAGGCGGCGTTCTCCAGGGCGGAGCGCGTGACCTTGACCGGGTCGATGACGCCGGCCTTCACCAGGTCGACGTACTCGCCGGTGGAGGCGTTGAAGCCGTGGCCCTTGTCCAGCTCCGCCACCTTCGAGGTGATGACGTAGCCCTCAAGGCCGGCGTTCTCGGCGATCCAGCGCAGCGGCTCGACGACGGCGCGGCGGACGACGGCGACACCGGTGGCCTCGTCGCCCTCCTTGCCGAGGTTGCCCTCCAGCACCTTGGCGGCGTGCACCAGGGCGGAGCCACCACCGGAGACGATGCCCTCCTCGACCGCGGCGCGGGTCGCGGAGATGGCGTCCTCCAGACGGTGCTTCTTCTCCTTCAGCTCCACCTCGGTGGCGGCACCGACACGGATCACGCACACGCCGCCGGCCAGCTTCGCGAGGCGCTCCTGGAGCTTCTCGCGGTCCCAGTCGGAGTCCGTGGACTCGATCTCGGCCTTGATCTGGTTGACGCGGCCGGTGATCTCGTCGGCGGCGCCCGCGCCGTCGACGATGGTCGTGTCGTCCTTGGTGACGGTGACGCGGCGGGCGGAGCCCAGCACGTCCAGACCGGCCTGGTCGAGCTTGAGGCCGACCTCCTCGGCGATGACGGTCGCACCGGTGAGGGTGGCGATGTCGCCGAGCATGGCCTTGCGGCGGTCACCGAAGCCGGGGGCCTTGACCGCGACCGCGTTGAACGTGCCGCGGATCTTGTTGACCACGAGGGTGGAGAGCGCCTCGCCCTCGACATCCTCGGCGATGATCAGCAGCGGCTTGGAGCTGCCGCCCTGGATGACCTTCTCCAGCAGCGGGAGCAGGTCCTGGATCGAGCCGATCTTGCCCTGGTGGATCAGGATGTACGGGTCGTCGAGGACGGCCTCCATACGCTCCTGGTCGGTCACCATGTAGGGGGACAGGTAGCCCTTGTCGAAGGCCATGCCCTCGGTGAAGTCCAGCTCCAGACCGAAGGTGTTGGACTCCTCGACGGTGATGACACCGTCCTTGCCGACCTTGTCCATCGCCTCGGCGATCAGCTCGCCGACCTGCTCGTCCTGCGCGGAGAGCGCGGCGACGGCGGCGATGTCCGACTTGTCGTCGATCGGGCGCGCGGTCGCGAGCAGCTCGTCCGAGACGGCCTTGACCGCGGCGTCGATGCCCTTCTTCAGGGAGGCCGGGGAAGCGCCGGCGGCGACGTTACGCAGGCCCTCGCGGACCAGCGCCTGGGCCAGCACGGTGGCGGTGGTGGTGCCGTCACCCGCGATGTCGTTGGTCTTGGTCGCCACCTCCTTCACGAGCTGGGCGCCCAGGTTCTCGTACGGGTCGTCGAGCTCGACCTCGCGGGCGATCGTGACACCGTCGTTGGTGATGGTGGGGGCGCCGAACTTCTTGTCGATGACGACGTTGCGGCCCTTGGGGCCGATCGTCACCTTCACCGTGTCGGCAAGCTTGTTGACGCCGCGCTCAAGGGCGCGACGGGCGTCCTCGTCGAACTTCAGGATCTTCGCCATGGGAGCTTCTCTGTCCTCTCAAATGAGCTGCGGGGGGGGGGGGCCCGCCGGCGGCGCGGTGGGGGGGGGGCGCGCGCGCACCCCAAACTAATGATTGTTTGTTTTTT